>QKIO01000282.1 GCA_003251015.1 Bacteroidales bacterium | reverse complement strand
GGTAATAAAGGTTCAATGCTACTACCTAAACACCTATTCCCGTTAAATGGAATGTTTTCAAAACTCTTTTTTAAAGCTGCTACTTTTGCTATTAATATTGATTCTTTACTCATTTGCAGGGTCTTTTAAAATTACTGGCAACGGTTGCGTGTATGAAACGTTTGGCATTTCGAAGCAATTTCCTATCAAGTTACAACTACTTTTGATACGAGCTGAAACGCTTGATAAACCACTGACTGCCAAATGTTTTATACACGTTGTTAGCCGTTCGGTGTTATTTTCCTGATTTTATTCTGTTGTCGTATTTGCATAACATTTGACAATTTTCTGCTGTCGTTTTCCCACCTTCGTGCCAAGGTGTAATATGGTCGGCTTCCATTTCGTTGATTTCAAATACAACACCACACTTTACACAAACTCCTTTTTGTCTTTCAAACGCTTCACGCTTTTGTTTGTCTGTAAATGCTCTAATGCTTAAATATTTTTCGTTTCGTGTCAAAACATATTCATAAATGCCCGACTTTTTTGTAACATCTTCGTCTTGCATTAAAAGTGTAATTTCTTCTTCAAGTTTCTTTGCATCAAATTGTTTGTCTTTATATTTGTTATATAGAAAGCCATAATTTATACCTTTCATTTCTTTGCGATATTTTGGAAAAACAACTTTTATCCAAGTCATTAAACTTGTAAAATACAACCACAATTCACTTGCATTTGGATTGTGCTGATTTTTCGCCATATACTGCTCAATGTTCTCATTGCTTAACCAACTTATTGCAGTTTCTAAATAATCTTGTCTGATTGGCGAACCTGTCATATAATCGTTACCAATGTTATAAGCTGGGCAACCTGTTTTACTAAAATATTTTTTGGCTTCTGTTAGCCAAGTTCCTGTATAAATTGCGTTTCTTAATTCTTGATTTGTTAGTTTTTCTCCTGCTATATTTATGGTTTTAAACCAATCCAATTTTTCTTTGTCGTTACCTTCACAAAAGTAAACCATTAATTTATAGTCTAAAATTTGGTTTTGTTCAACGTCTGTTAGATTGTTGAAATACATTGAGTTTAAAGAAAAACTGCCTGAAACATATTCGCAAATACTTATAGTTCTTTGTTGTCCGTCCAAAACTTCGTAAGTATCATCTTCGTTTTTAACCCAATACATTACGTTTAAAGGAAAATTCTTTTGCACTGTTTCAATTACGGAATCACGCTGTTTGTCTTTGTAAACAAATTCACGCTGATATTTTGGACGAATATTCAACTTGCCACCAAAACCAACAACACCTTCTTCGTTGTCGTTTAAGTAGCCATTTGAAACTTCTCTTATTTTTATTTCTTTAAGTTCTATTTTCATATTCTTTTGTTTCTTATAATTACTCTGGCATAAATTTCTTTATCATTTATGCGAAAACGACTTACTTTACCTGTTGCTTCTTCTACTAAAACTCTGTCAATACCTAAAATTTCAAATTGTTCAGGATTGTATTTGTCAATAAAAGTGATAGGAACACCCATTAAACCTTTATAATCCATTGGAATGTCTGCAACTTTGTTTACGTTGATTGCATCATAATTGTCGTAAGTTGGGTATTCACTTTCATTATTATAATAGTTTTTGTAAAGAATAATGTCATCGTGTCTTTTTTTAGTGTCCAAATTGGTAAACCAGTAAACACTTCCCATACTAAAATACTTTTGACCATCAACAGTTTTTATTCTTGTTTCTGTTTGTATGTCGTAATGCTCTGGAACTTTAAACCATTTTGTTCCGCCATTGTCAACACCTGCCCAAATTTTATTTTCTTTAACAAGTTTAAAAATCTCTTTATAAGTAAAGTTGTTTTGGTTGCCAATGATTAAAAATTTTTTGTCGTGTTCAATAAGTTGTGCGACATATTCACGAAACAAAGAAAAAGGTGGATTAGTAACCACAATATCGGCTTGCGTTAGCAAGTCGATACTTTCTTGGCTTCTAAAATCGCCATCGCCTTTTAATTTATGTATTCCAATTTCTTCAGGATTTGGAACTCTGTCGCCATTTTTGTCTCCTGTATATTCAAGCCAAATGGCACTTTCAGATTTGTGTTCGCTAAATAAATCTCTTTCTTGGTTTTTGTAGCAAGTTGTAATTAAGCGTTTCAGTCCTAAATCTTCAAATTTATGAGAAAAGTAATGAAAGAAATTACTAATTCTTGGGTCGTCACAGTTGCAAAATACTGTCTTACCTTTAAAATGTTCTTTGTAATGTCGTAACTCTTTTTCAATGTCCGTCAGTTCAGTATAAAACTCGTCATTTTTTCCTGCTTTTGCTTTTTTAAGATTGTTATTTAAAGATTTCGCCATTATATTATATATCCTTTTTTTTAAGTCGTAAATTTACATTTTTTATGTCAACTTTCAATGTAGCACGGTCTTTCTTACACTGACGGCTAACGTTACTGTATGTTTTATTGCATATACAAACTCTTATGTAAGGGTGAAGTTGAATATACATGGCTAAAGTAGTGAAATATATTTATAAGTCTAGGTATTGGTTTCAAATAAATCGTCAATAGGGTTTTTGAATCTGGTGATGTCTTTGGTGGATACATGGGTGTAGATATCGGTGGTTTTAGAACTGGAATGTCCTAACCATTCTTGGATGTAACGTAAATCAGTGCCTTGCTCAAGGTGATGTGTGGCAAAACTATGTCGTAATATATGTGGATGTACATTGCTTCGAATGCCGGCAGCTTTAGCAGCCTTCTTAATCACATTGCTAATGCTTGAGGAGCTATATTGAGTTTCGTTTGGTCCTTCAAAAAGCCATTGTTTGGGTTTAAACTCTCTGTAATACTCCTTTATGGCGTTGATGGTGGCTTTGGGCAGATGTACCAATCGGTCTTTTTTGCCTTTGGCTTGCCTAATAGTTGCCGTTTCGCGCTTTGAGTTTAAATCGGTCAGTTTAATATCAATTACTTCACTACGTCTTAGTCCGCACGAATAAATTACCATTATCAGGCACTTGTGTTTTTTATTCGTTGTGCAGGTAATCATCTTAAAAACCTCTTCTTTACTTAATACTTGTGGCAGATGCCTTTCGGTACGAGGTCGGCCGATATCGTAATATTCAGTTTGATTACCAAGTACCTTTTCGTAGTAGAATTTAATGGCGTTGATGCGTTGATTTTGTTGTGATGATGAGATATTTTGCTCTTGAATAAGCCTTAATATATAAGTGTTGATCTCTTCTTTTGTCACGTCTTCTAATTCTCGTGGTTGAAACTCATGCTTGAAATCGAGTATATATAAGGTGTAGGTGCGTATTGTATTGTGGCTATAGCGGTGTTGTTGTAACTTCTCAAGATATCCTTTGGGTAAAGTAGTGGTTGCTCGGTATAAATATTTATTTGGTTTTATTTGAGTAGCTATTTCTAACTCTTCTTTTTTTATGGATGAATAATCTACCTCAGCCACCTCTTTTAACTGATTATACATTTGAGCAGTGAGAAGGTTGCGTGCAATATACCATCCGTATAATGTTTTACTCCAACATACGCCATGAAAGGATCTTATTAATTCAATCAATAGTCTGTTGTACTTAAAATCGAAGTAAATAACCTCCTTATTTCTATGGTTTTTAAGACTTAGTTTTATTGTTGGTTTTGTTTCCAAAGCTTTGATGTTTAGTATATTTAAAAATTACAAAATAAAAAAATAGTATTCAAGCCTTGACTTTTACAATAACTGTTTATAGTTGGTCATACTCTGAGCTTTAAAAGCTTATGATATTAAGGTAATGCAGGCACTATTAAAAGATATATCTTATCTTTGCAAAAAAAATAATTTTTGATGGATAACTTTCAAGCGCTTAATTTATCAAAGCATTTGCAATCGGCAATTGATGATTTAGGTTTTCAAATGCCTACCCCCATACAGCGTGAAGCTATGCCAGTCATACTTTCTGGTAAAGATGTAGTGGGTATTGCTCAAACAGGAACTGGTAAAACCTTGGCGTATTTATTACCAATATTAAAGGAGTTTACGTTTTCGAAACAATTGAACCCAAGGGTTTTAATACTTGTGCCAACACGTGAGTTGGTATTGCAGGTAGTAGAAGATATCGAAAGTGTAACTAAATACATGACTGTTAGGACGCTTGGTGTGTATGGTGGTACCAATATCAACACTCAAAAAAATGCAGTAGGTGCTGGTAGTGATATTATAGTGGCCACTCCTGGTCGTTTGTACGATCTCGCACTTAGTGGTGTGTTGCAACTTAAAGGCATCAAAAAATTAGTGATTGATGAAGTAGATGTGATGCTAGACTTAGGTTTTAGGTTTCAAATTCAAAATATATTTGAGCTTTTACCCAATCGTCGTCAAAATATTATGTTTTCGGCTACAATGACTGAAGATGTAGATATGCTGATTGATGATTATTTCATCACTCCAACAAAAATATCCATTGCTTTAAGTGGTACACCGCTCGATAATATTGCACAGCAGTGTTACGAAGTGCCAAATTTCTTTACCAAGATTAATTTGTTGAATCACCTACTTGTTAATAAAAAAGAGTTTACTAAAGTACTGGTGTTTATTGATAACAAACGTAATGCGGATAGGGTGTTTGAAGCTTTAGAAAAAGAATTAGGTTTTGGTGTCGGCATTATTCATTCTAATAAATCACAGAATTTTAGGGTTAGATCCATAAAGAAATTTGATGAAGGTGATAACCGTATTCTTGTAGCTACCGATATTATTGCTAGAGGGTTAGATTTTGATAAGATTAGTCATGTTATCAATTTTGATACACCTAGTTTTCCGGAAAACTACATGCACCGCATTGGACGTACGGGTAGGGCGGAACAAGAGGGTAAATCAATTTTATTATACACCCCAAAAGAAGAAGATGCTAAATTAGGTATTGAGATTCTAATGGGAATGGAAATTCCAGTAGTGCCATTTCCTGAAGAGGTTGAGATTTCATCATCCCTTTTAGTTGAGGAACAACCTAAAATCTTAATTAGCAAAAACAGATCCTCTAAAGTTGAATCTTCGGGTGATGCTTTTCATGACAAGAGTGAAAAGAATAAAAAAACAAATCAAGGTGGTTCGTATCGCCGCGAGATAGCTGCTAAATACAAAAAGCCTAAAACACGAGGAGATAAAAAGATAAATATGTCTAAAAAGAAGAAACCTTTTTAACGGTTAAATCTACTGGACATTAACAAAAAACCACATCATTTACGATGTGGTTTTTTGTTAATGTCATTTTAGAGTCGTTTCTACCGTTTATTTAAATGCTCGATAAAAAAGTTGCTGATGCTATAATTAATGGCAATCGTTTTGTGTTGTTTTATGCGTTAGAAGGTTATTCCCTACTTTGTATTTAGGTAACTTTTTTTGTATTGCGGTAGTTGGTTGATATTTAATTTGTTAATGTCTTTTTTGGGCTATTTTTCAGAACATTAATCAAAGTAACTCAAAGAATTGCTCCAATTTATTGACAAATCAGGATTTGGGTAGTATTCTTTTTTGGGGAGAGCATGTGTTTTAATAACTAATTGACATAGTGTTGTATATAAATAAAGGGCGTTCAAAAAATGAACGCCCTTTTGTATAGTTATTATCTGATATTCTAATAACAAGTTATAACTTGTTTTCAGAATACAGTTTAACTTATTTTACTTCTTCAAAATCAACATCTGTTACTTCGTCGTTTTTGCTTCCGCCGTCTTGCTTAGGAGCATCGCCTTGTGCTTGACCTTCAGCTTGACTTGCATTGTACATCTCTTGAGATGCAGCTTGGAAAACAGTGTTCAATTCAGCAGTAGCTGTGTCAATAGCAGCTAAATCTTGATTTTTGTGTGCTTCTTTAAGTTTCTCTAACGCAGCTTCAATTGGAGCCTTTTTCTCAGCAGGTAATTTGTCGCCAAATTCCTTAAGTTGCTTTTCTGTTTGGAAAATTAAACTATCGGCACCATTTAATTTGTCGATTTTTTCTTTCTCTAATCTGTCAGAATCTGCATTTGCTTCAGCTTCTTCTTTCATACGTTTGATTTCTGCGTCAGAAAGTCCCGAAGATGCTTCAATGCGAATGCTTTGTTCTTTACCTGTTGCTTTATCTTTAGCTGTTACGTGTAAGATCCCGTTAGCATCAATGTCAAAAGTCACTTCAATTTGAGGTACGCCACGAGGTGCTGGTGGAAGACCATCTAAGTGGAAGCGACCAATGGTTTTGTTGTCTTTTGCTAATGGACGCTCTCCTTGTAATACATGAATCTCCACAGATGGCTGACTGTCGGCTGCAGTGGTAAAGGTTTCTGATTTTTTTGTAGGAATAGTGGTGTTAGACTCAATTAGTTTAGTCATCACGCTACCCATTGTTTCAATACCTAACGAAAGAGGTGTTACATCAAGAAGTAATACATCTTTTACATCACCCGACAATACACCACCTTGAATAGCAGCACCTACAGCCACTACTTCATCAGGGTTTACACCCTTAGAAGGCGCTTTGCCAAAGAAGTCTTGAACAATTTTTTGGATAGCTGGAATGCGAGTAGAACCACCAACTAAAATAACTTCGTCAATTTCAGAATTTGAAAGACCTGAGTCTTTTAAAGCAGCTTTACATGGCTCTAAGGTGCGTTGTATTAATTTGTCGCAAATCTGCTCGAATTGAGAACGAGACAAGGTGCGCACAAGATGTTTTGGTATGCCATCAACAGGCATGATATATGGCAAGTTGATTTCTGTAGACGTTGAGCTTGATAATTCAATTTTTGCTTTTTCCGCCGCATCCTTCAAACGTTGAAGAGCCATTGGATCTTTACGTAAGTCAATACCTTCGTCTTTTTTAAATTCGTCTGCTAACCAATTGATAATGGCGTCATCAAAGTCATCGCCACCTAAGTGAGTGTCACCGTTGGTTGATTTTACTTCAAATACTCCATCTCCTAATTCAAGAATTGAAATATCAAAAGTACCACCACCAAGGTCAAATACGGCTACTTTCATGTCTCTGTCCATCTTATCAAGACCATAAGCTAAAGCAGCAGCAGTAGGCTCGTTGATAATTCGACGAACAGTTAAACCAGCAATCTCTCCAGCTTCTTTAGTCGCTTGACGTTGAGCGTCGTTAAAGTACGCAGGAACAGTAATAACCGCTTCGGTTACTTCTTGTCCAAGATAATCTTCAGCTGTTTTCTTCATTTTTTGAAGTGTCATAGCCGAAATCTCTTGTGCCGAATACAATCTGTCGTCAATCTTTACACGTGGAGTATTGTTGTCGCCCTTAACCACAGTGTAAGGAACGCGTTCTATCTCATTTGGTACTTCGTTAAACATGCTTCCCATGAAACGTTTAATCGAATAAATCGTTTTTTGAGGGTTGGTAATAGCCTGACGTTTTGCTGGGTCTCCAACTTTACGTTCTCCGTTTTCAACAAATGCCACAATAGAAGGCGTTGTACGTTTTCCTTCGCTATTAGGAATTACAACTGGTTCGTTCCCCTCCATTACAGATACGCACGAGTTAGTTGTTCCTAAGTCAATGCCAATAATTTTTCCCATTACTCTTATTATTAAATATAAATTTCAGTTTTTTTATCTCTGTTTTGCTTTAAATCAAATCGTATGCCATTAAAAATTTGGCTTTCTTTTCAGAAATATTGACACGTTAAGTGCTGATTATCCATTTTGAGTGGCAGAATAGAGTGACATGTTGTCATTGTGTGTGGGTTTTTAGATTAGAGTAAGTAACCATACGCTTAAGCCAGCTGCAATTGGAAGACTCTCGAGCCATAATTCAAAAAAACGATGGGTGTTATTTTGTGGTAGTCTTGATGCGGTGTATATAGCTAGAGCTATGTTGAATAGTGCTACTCTAACGTAATTGATAGTAATGAGATGTTGTGATTTGAGGTAAATGAATAATAAGGCCACTATTATTAAACATCCTTGCGATAAGCGTATGGTATTTTGTACACCCAATAATTGAGGAATGGTTCTAAGATGATAAGCATCTGTATTCATGTCTTGAATATCAAAAAGAATGGTAAGAGCAAAAATGTAAATCCAAAAAGTAACAAATATTAAAATGTTGTGATGTAGTGATGGCCATGAATTGATAAATGGTATAAATGCCATTGTTGACCAAATCGAGACTATCAAGAAGACCTTAAATACTGGTATCCATCGTAAACCACGGTTTGGTTTGGCCGGAAATATATACATCAACGATAAAACACCTACAGCTGTTACTGTTATTTTTTGAGCATGAGGAAGTTTAAGATATAAATAGATGCTAGTGAAGGCTGTTGCTAAGGTTGTTGTAAGGATGATTCGTGTGTTTTTGCTCATCCAAATGCGTTTGTTTTTATTTAATTTTTGAGGATGAAAAATAAAGGTGTTCCAGTGCATGTAGTTGTAAGCCAAATAAGCCAATGAGAAATTTAAGACTAAGGATGACGGCGTTACAGTGCCAAATAGGCGACTTATGAAATACGTAAATGACACCAAAGACAGAGCCACCCATGTATTAGAGTAGATAAGTAAACGATATAGGGATTGTGTGTATTTCATGCCAGTTTTGAGCTGGCAAATGTAAGCAGTTACATCTTTAGAATTGTAATAAATAGTTGGTTTGTTTGAGGTTTGTTGCTTGTGCTCTGTGGTGGAGTTTATTGCAACAGCATATTTAGTTATAACAGGTCATTTCTATTTTGTACCTTTGCATCCAAAATCACACACTAATACTTCTCATTCGTGTTAGTGTGGAGTGTTTATAAGATTAAGAATAGATAGGTAATAGATTAGATATGTCAATTGCACAAGGTCGAGCAAAAAAAGTTACCACTCACGTATTGAGTGAAATGAAGATGCGTGGTGAGAAAATCGCTATGTTAACAGCATACGATTTTTCATTAGCTAAAATAGTTGACACAGCAGGTGTTGATGTGATATTAGTGGGCGATTCGGCCTCTAATGTAATGGCAGGTTGGGAAACAACATTACCCATTACTTTAGATCAAATGATTTATCATGGCGCATCTGTGGTTAGAGCAGTACAACGCTCACTGGTGGTGGTTGATATGCCTTTTGGTACGTATCAAGGCAATTCAAAAGAGGCGCTTACCTCTGCCATTCGTATCATGAAAGAAACTGCAGCTGATGCCGTTAAGTTAGAGGGTGGCCGTGAGGTTATTGAGTCGGTACAACGTATTTTGTCGGCAGGGATACCCGTTATGGGGCATTTAGGATTAACGCCTCAGAGCATTCATAAGTTTGGTACATATACCGTTAGAGCTAAGCAAGACGAAGAAGCTTTGAAATTGATTGAAGATGCGCGTTTGTTGGAGCAGGCAGGTTGTTTTGCTCTTGTGCTTGAGAAAATACCAGCTGCTTTAGCAGGTAAAGTGGCTAAAGAAGTGCGCATTCCTGTTATTGGTATTGGAGCTGGTCATGAGGTGGATGGCCAAGTGCTGGTCTTGCACGATATGTTAGGCATCAACCAGGAGTTTTCGCCTCGTTTTCTACGTCGTTATCACAATCTTTTTGCTGAGATTTTAGGTGCGGTAGGGAATTATATTACAGATGTTAAGAATGTGGAGTTTCCTAACGATAGGGAACAGTATTAATATAAATCCTTTGAGATTATGCATGGGAGATTCTGTATTTCCTTGTGGCAATGATCTAAAGAATATGTTTGAAATGAAAAAATTAGAGATTCTATACGAAGACAATCATATTATTGCAGTTAATAAAAACTGTTCTGATATAGTGCAAGGTGATCAAACTGGCGATCAAACCTTGGGTGATAAGGTGAAAGAGTACATCAAAAAGAAATATAATAAGCCAGGTGATGTCTTTTTAGGGGTGGTTCATCGTTTAGATCGTCCGGTGAGTGGAGTGGTGCTTTTTGCTCGCACGAGTAAAGCTTTAACTCGCTTGAATAAGATGTTTCAGGATAATGAAGTAAAAAAAACCTATTGGGCGGTTGTAGGTCAGTTGCCAAAAGAGGAGCAAGGAGAATTGCGTCATTTCATTTTAAAAGACTCCGAGAAAAATAAATCACATGCTTTATCTAAGATGCGCTCAGGCGCTAAAGAGGCTATCTTAACCTATAAGTTAGTTTCAGGGTTAAAGAATTATTATTTGTTAGAGATTGATTTGCAAACAGGTCGTCATCATCAAATTAGATGTCAATTAGCAAAAATAGGTAGTCCTATTCGTGGAGATCTTAAGTATGGCTTCCCACGTTCTAACAAAACAGGAGGCATCTCTCTTCATTCGCGAAAAGTGGAGTTTCTTCATCCCATCACCAAAGAAAAAATTGTGATCATAGCACCTACTCCAGAAGAGGAAAATCAATGGAAAGAGTTTGCAAACGTTAACAAAAACGAGTAAATATAAAGACCTGATTCAGGTCTTTTTTTGTTACAACAAGTTTTCGTCGCTGAAGCAAAGAGGTAACAGGTCTTTGGCGGCATTAATTTTGTAAATGTAGGATTCGCCACTTAATAAGGTGTAAAAATCCTGTTGGTAACGGTGTTCTGTTTCAAGTAGTACCTGACGGCATGCGCCACAAGGGCTAATAGGTGTTTTTACCCAGCCATTTGCATTGCTGGCCGCAATAGCTATGCCTATTACTGCTTCATTGGGAAATTGGGCATTGGCATAAAATAAGGCCACCCGTTCGGCACATAGTCCAGATGGGTAGGCTGCATTCTCTTGGTTACTCCCAGTTACAATAGTTCCGTTTTCTAGTAATACTGCAGCTCCTACATTAAAGTTGGAGTAGGGTGAATAGGCTGTTTTGGAGGCGTCTTGCGCTGCAGAAATAAGCTGCTGTTCGGTTTGGTTGAGTTCGGTGGTCGAGTTGTATATAGAGATCGTAGTGTCTATGGTTATTGTTTTCATGATGATGTCATTGGATAAATGTCAAATATATTCAAATCTACAACATTCTTTTAACACTCTAATACATGGTGGTTTTTCTAATTTTTTATCTTTGCCTAGTTTTAAAACATGAATATAGTAATATGGTGAATTGTAAACGTATTGTCAGTGTTGTGGTAAGTCTTTTGTTGTCAGGTTTTTTGTTGTTAAATGCCCAGTCTTCTGTAAAGAAATATTCGACATCAGAATACATAGAAATGTATAAGGATTTGGCCGTTAAAGAAATGAAACGAGCCAAGGTGCCAGCTAGCATTACAATGGCTCAAGGTATTTTAGAGTCGGCAAGTGGCAATAGTGATTTGGCGCGCAGATCAAATAATCACTTTGGTATTAAATGTCACCGCGATTGGGAAGGTGAAAAAGTATATCATGATGATGATGCAAATAATGAGTGTTTTAGAAAATACAAAACGGTGTATGAATCCTATATTGATCATTCTGACTTTCTAACAACTAAAACCAGGTACGCTTCGCTTTTTGAGCTTAAAACAACCGATTATAAAGGTTGGGCAGAAGGACTTAAAAAAGCTGGGTATGCTACCGATCCCAATTACCCCAAGCGTTTAATTACGATTATTGAAGCTAACCAATTGCATTTGTTGGATGAAAATAAGGCGTGGACTAAACCATCTCAAACAGTAAAATCAACATCTGGCGCAAAGGATGATTTTGTGATTAATCCTTACAATGTACACTCTGTAGATTATAACAATGGGGTTAAGTACGTAGAAGTACAGGATGGCGATTCGTTTGAGTCTATCTCACAGGAATTTGGAATGCGACCATGGGAGATCTATCACTACAACGATTTAGAAAAGAATGCTAAGATTGGTGACCATAAGCGCTTATATATTCAAGCAAAGCGCAGAAAGGCTTATCCTTCGCACGAAACGCATGTGGTAAAAGCTGGGGAAACCTTACATTATATATCTCAGAAGTATGGCGTTAAGCAGGATAGGATACAACGCTTTAACGGGTTAAAGAAAGGTGAAGAACCAAAAACTGGAGATACCTTAAATCTTAGACGTAAAAAACGTTTGTAAGAAAATATAGAATAGTAAGAGGTAAAAAAAAGAGGGTCTAGGAACCCTCTTTTAGTATTCGTCTTCGTTAAAGAAAAAATCTTCTTTGCTTGGATAATCAGGCCAAATATCTTCGATACTCTCGAATATCTCCCCTTCGTCTTCCATCTCTTGTAGATTTTCGATCACCTCAAGTGGCGCACCCGAACGAATTGCAAAATCAATTAATTCGTCTTTTGATGCTGGCCATGGTGCATCTTCTAACTTAGAGGCTAGTTCTAGCGTCCAGTACATAGCAATTTGTTTTATTTATTAATAATATGGAAATTCTTTCTTTCAATTATCCGCGAATATAAAAAATATATCCAGTTATACAACATTCATTTTTATATAAATTCACCTTTTTTCATCTTCTTGTGTGATTTGCAAAATGTAGAGGTGTTTGCATGTTGTTGGAAATGTTGTATGGCTTTTTTGAAATTAATATCGCACAATAAAATGTTGCTTCTGACATTTTTTATTAAAAAATACGATACCTAATTGAAATAAGTCTATGCTAACAGTAATGTCTGGGTGTTTGTAAATAATATTCCATGCTTCAGTCATTCCTTTAGACCAGTGTATGTCGTCAAAAACAAAGATCGTATCGTTGTGTGCTTTTAACAAACACATATTGAAGTAGTCTAGTGTCGCTTTGCGATCGTGATGTCCATCAAAAAAAACAAAATCTAACTTGTCTATTTTGCCTACTAAATTAGGTAATACATCCCTAAATTGTCCTACAAGCTGTTTTACACCAGTGCATTCAAGTTCTTTTAATGTGTTAGTGGCAAAGTCAGCTGTAGCTTCACAAGCTTCAATGGTGTAAACAGTGGTTTTGGATGATGGTTTGGCTAAGTAGGCAGTGCTAATGCCTATGGAAGTGCCTAATTCTATTATTGTTTTTGGCTTGAAGTGCTCTACAAGCTTGAATAATATAACGCCGTATTTGTCTGATATAGAGGAATTGTTGTTGAGTTGAGAAACCTTGCGTTGTGCAGTAGTAAAGTAGTTACTGCCAGAGCCGTAATCGGTTGTCTGAATGGTGATACTTGATTTGCTTAGCTGTTGACGATAGGTTTTGATACTGTCAAATGCAGAGTAATATTTTTTACCATAGATTAATTCGCGCACTAATTGAAAAACCATCGGACTGTGAAGTCCGTATCCTTTTCTATATCTAGCCTTTAGTTGGTAATTTAGATAGCTTTTAACTAAATGTAAGTTCATTTTTTTTGTGAAAGATACTGCTTTTGAAGCAGTTTTTTGAGTCGCCAGCTCCAAAAAAAAACAGTAGAATTCATCACTATCACTACTTATTGTTTTGGCTGTAACGGAATTGTTACAAGGTTTCTTGTGAGAATTGTAAGCGATTGTTTGCCGTAAATTTAAACACTTCGCAGATACTGTTGTTGTATTGTTTATATAAGACTAACTAAACCTTATACAAACTGTCGTTTATGGATGAATTTATAATTCAGTTATTAGAAATGTTTCATGAAGCAAAGCTTAAATTACCTTCTTTAGAGAACATAAAAATTGATGATCTTAAGTTAGATCAGGATCTGAATGTAGATTTTGCGCATAATTTTGTTAACAGTAAAAGTGTGGCGTTGGATAAAATTGTAGGTGTTCCTAAATTTTATCTACCTACGGAAGATAAACTTTCTGATGACGTTATTGCAGTATTGGTTTGCGAAATGGAGATGTTGTTGGCTCATTATAATTTTGAGTTTATTTTCCCAGAAAGTGTGAGCAATCGTATGAAATACGATTTTATGGTTAAAAAATGGGATTGTAAACAAGTGTTTTCAAAATATGGTATGGTTCAAATTGAGACATGTGGGTTTAGAGATGATGCGTGTCCGTTTCCTGATGCCTGTAATATATGTGAGGATTTTGAGCAGAAAGTAGGCGATAAATACTCGTCCTCTATTACAAAAGCCGATTTTTCAGAGTTTATGAATGAATTAGTTGATACAGCTTATAATAGAGACGTGTTAGACGAGTTTAAAAGTGTGTTTAAGAAGCAAAACAATAATGATTTTATTGAAGGGATTCATAATTATTGCCACGGTAGGTGTAATAAATGTGCATTCTCCAATAAGTGTAGTGCCCATGCACTTGATAAGGATATAGCTCAAGTTGTTTCTGCTGATTATGATGATAATCAGCGAATGGCTTTGTTGATGCAAGCCATTAATGAAATTGTTGAAGAAGAATTAAAAGTGTGTGGCGTAGATTTAGACATGGCAAAAGGCACGGTTCAACAGAAAGAAATTAGTGAATCTAGAGAAGTGTTAAAAGTCGAAAACTCGGCACATGCCTACGCAAAAAAAATAAAACATTGGCTCGATTCAAATCAAATGGAAATTGAAAGCCGGTTGGTTTTGGACAACTCATTGCAACTAAATGATAGTGTGGAGACGGTTATGTGGTATCAACTTTTCATTCCCTCTAAAGTGGAACGAGCCGCAACTGTGAATCATAAAAACGCAAATGACAAAGTGCTTATTAGTGATTCTAACGGGTCGGCAAAGGCAGCTTTGGTGGCAGTAGATGAGTCTATTCAAGCATGGCAGATTATTTTGGCAGCCTTGCCTCATAAGGAAGATGGTCTCCTTCAAATACTGCGTGGTTTATCAAAACTAAAAAATGAGATTTTAGAGGCGTTCCCTGATGCTTTAAGTTTTAAAAGACCAGGATTTGATGGCTAATCAAAAAAATAAAATCTGAGAGAAGCCGGTTGGAAAATTTAAGAACGTTGAACGGATTCATAAATATGGAGGCTTCCTCAGATATTAAAGAACCAACCTTGGGGTCGATTCAAAAAGATTGCAGCCATTTTATAGTTTAAACACCTACTACGCTTAACAGATGGCTGTTGTGTGTAGGTGTAAAAGTAGAAAAATATTTTCCTTTTATATGCAAAAAGTATATAATTATTTAGTTTATAGCTTTTTGACTATTTTGAGCCCTTGTTTTCTGGTTCAACGTACTACTTAGGCATGTTTTAATGTGTTTTATTTAAACTTCCCAATGCACTTAATGGTGGAAAGACAATAGAAAACGTACTCCCTTTCGTAGGTTCGCTAATCACTTCAATTTTTGCGTTGTTCTTGTCTGCCAACTCTTTACATAAGAACAAGCCGAGCCCAGAGCCTAATTCATTTTGTGTGCCAGGTGTTGTTTTAAACTTTCCGTTATCAAACAATATACTTAGTTGTTGGTCAGTCATGCCAATTCCATTGTCACTTATGGTAAGGTATTCTTGATTGTTAAGTTGGTACGATGAAATTTCTATCTGCCCATTTAAATGGCTATATTTTATGGCGTTTGATAGTAGATTTCTAATTATGGTAATAACCATGTTGGGGTCAGCACATATTATCGACTCTGGCAATACCATGTTAGAGATGCTAATGTTTTTATTGTTGATGTTCTGTTTTAACAAGTTTATTGATTTATCAACTAATATTTTTAGGCGAATGGGAACTGCTTTTACTGTAGTAGAGTTATTTTGATGGCGCGACCATTCTAATAGGTTGTCTAACAAGTCCATGCCTTGGTGTGAGCTTTGTAAAATATTTACCAATATGCCTTTTATATCTTCGTTGGAGTACGATTTAAAGTCGTCTAGTATCAACTGAACAATGGATATCTGCGCAGTGAAAGGTGATTTTAAGTCATGACCTATGATGCTAAACAACCTGTCTTTTGTAGCAATGGCCTCCTGAAGACTGTCTTTTTGCTCTTCGATGAGTAGTTTCTGAACTTCTAGTTGTCTGTTAAGCTCCTTTTCTTTTTTAAGACGCTCTACAATTAGTTCTTTCTTTTCTTTTTCTAAGGCTAGTGTAAGTTCAATTTCTTTTTGTTGCGATAGGGTGATGCTTTGTTTTTCTGCCAAGCGCTGAATCATCTTCGGGATGCTAAACAAAAAGTATCCCATTGCCATAAAATAAGCACTTTTATATATTTGACCACTCCAGCTGGCCGATGGTACTAAAGCTGCTAATTCTGGGTCGATGTATGGAAATCTAAAATAAAAAATAGCGTTATAACAAATAATAGAATACACGGTTGAGAAAAACACTAGTTTTCCATCGTATCGTAAAACAGACAACAAAATAAGTGCTGGATATAAATAGGTAGAGGCTGCCGTAACAACGGCTATAGGCTGAAAAAAATAGGAGTAGTTAAATACATGCATCGATAATACCGAGATGTCAATGGTCGCCGATAAATAACGAATCCATAAGGCGCTACCATATTTGCGTAATAAAAGATTAATGATTGAGTTATAGAAAATATAAAAACTAGCTAATGCTAATGACATCCATGCTCTTTCATGTTCACCATTTATAAATATAAATGCAATGAAGAGTAGTATGAGTGTGATTAACAGCCATCTAAAACGACTTACTTCTTGTTCGCCCCATACGGCGTCATCTTTAAATAGGTTCTTATAATCTAACATCGCTTCCACTTTATTAAGGGCTAACTAATTTACAATTTTTTTATTGGAATAGTAAGTCTTATTCAGGTTTATTTATGGTCTCACTATTTCTTAGATTTTTATTTCTTGATGCATGTGTTAGACTTGCTCATTTTATATAATCTCCTGCTTGAAAATCCGTAACGCTAATTAAATACTAGTTTGGGTTGTTTAATGTTTGTTAAAAGTTGTTAATTAATTATTTAATTTTTAACTTAAGGTAATATTGAGCTGGCAATCAGGAAGGTGTAGGTTGATCTTTCTACACTGTGTTGTTGATTTTAAACGTAATGGCGTTGATACGAAATATTAATTTGTACTGTTTTTGTATTTCTGCATTGGTTGAGGAGTAGGGGTTACGTTGATTTGTTTTTGCAAGCTATACAGTTTTTGAGTTTCTGTTTAACTTAAAAGGTATACGATGAACAAATTAATTATGGTTGAAGAACCGTACGACATCCTTCAAGACCTTGTCTTGAATAGCGATGGAAGTATGAATGCACGTGTTGAGAACGAATACTTGCCTGATTTCGAAGGTGGTCCGATTGGATGTGCCGAGTTTGGTCGTCATTTGGCTGTGTTAGGATCTATTGTATTGTCTAATGTGTTTAATTTTTCGGATAATCACTATTACTTGGCCGTTCAGGCTTCGTTGGAGCGTGTGCATCACGATGTTTATGAGGCTCCAAATCTTCAACTCTATGCCCGTCCTGTTCATACCAGTAAACGTACGGGTTCGATCTACGGAGAATTGAAGAATCTCGAAGGTGATGTGATTTTTACGGGCACTGTGGAATATCAAGTGCTTAGTAAAGCTGTTTTTGCAAAATTTTATGCATCTCGGTATAGAGAAACACCGTTATCTTTTATAGGTCTTAATCCTTATGTTAGTCGCAAGCATCTCACCAATATTAGTATTCAAGATGGGGAGGTAACTGGTTATTATGGAGAGGTGTTAGAACATGAGTGTCAAGGGCATTTTCGTAACTATCCAGCCTTACCGGTTGTTATTGTAGGTGGTTTGTTTGGGGAGTTGGGTACGCCCTTGTTTCAACATTATCTTAAAGGTTTTTCAAAGGTAATTGGTTTAAGTTCTGTCATCAAAGCTCATCGAATGGCCTTTTGCGGCGAGGTGGTTCATCTTAAAGGTCGTTTGGTAGAGCGCGTTTCGGACGATGTACTCATGATGACTGCTGAAGCTATGGTTGGTAATGAGCTTGTTGCCGATATCGTATTTACATTAAAAGGTGTTAACGTATTTGATGAAAATGTGATTAGTATACCAGAAATGGTTGCGCATTCTAAACATATTAGCTCTTAGTGTTTGTAGTGTGTTGTGAGTTGCATGTAAATGATATTCATATCTATTCTGTGTAATTAATGAAAGCGAATTAACCTGTCGGCACTTAAGGTGTTTAGGGTTTTTTCGCTTTCTTTGTGTATGCTAATCTTAATTTATTTAATCTAATGCAGGTAGTAAATAATTTTCTTTTGTTAATTGACTCATTCATAGGGAGTCATCCTTGGTTCGTATTTTTTCTGTTAGGTACTGGTGTTTTTTTTACCATTTACCTTAAATTTCCTCAAGTACGCTATTTTAAGTATTCATTGAGTATCTTAAAAGGTAAGTTTGATAGAGATGGGGATGAAGGGGACGCTTCGCATTTTCAGGCTTTAGCTACAGCATTATCAGGTACAATTGGCACAGGTAATATTGCTGGAGTCGCTTTGGCCATCCATCTAGGTGGGCCTGCTTCTTTATTTTGGATGTTGGTAACTGCTATGATAGGGATGACCACTAAATTTGTAGAAGTAACGCTTTCACATAAATATCGCGAAAAAGCAAAGGATGGAACCATCTCTGGGGGGCCTATGTATTTTATGAAAAAGCGACTTAACCTGACGTTACCTTCGGGTAAAATAGTGAATACAGGCAAATGGTTAGCAGCTGTTTTTGCTTTCGCAACCATTCTTTCTTCTTTTGGGACTGGTAGTTTGCCTCAAATGAATAGTATTTCAAACGCCATGTTTACCACGTTTAATATACCGTTAGTGGTTACAGGATTTGTGCTTTCTATTTTATTAGGTGCTATTATTATTGGGGGCATTAAACGCATCGCAAAAGTAGCTTCTCGTTTGGTGCCAACCATGGCTGTTATTTATTTTGTAGGTGCCGTTTCTGTT
>QKIO01000182.1 GCA_003251015.1 Bacteroidales bacterium | reverse complement strand
CCTTCGTATGAGGTAAAATAATAACTATCATTACCAGGCAAAGGATTTAGTAGATAGGTTTTATAAGCTGCATAGTTATAAAGACTAAGATTATTATAATGTGTACCTTCTGAACCAGTTTGATACGCATTCAAAAGCGTATTTTCATTACTAGCCCGTGGATTAACGTTTATTTTTGTGTTTTGATTAAAGTCTGCCGTTCTGTTATAGGCAATTCCAAATGAAGAACTAATAAGTCCTGTTTTGTTATCGCGTAATGGTTTGTAGGTAGACACAAAACCAATTTGGTTAAATGGTACCGACACCTTATCGTCATTAGCTTTTAGATCGTTATAATTGGTATTGGCATTGTCGTACGTCAGAGACATTGTCATTCCTATTTCTGATGTGCGATACACTGCGATACCTGCAGGGTTGGTTGATATGGCGCTTTGGTCGCCACCAAGGGCGCCAAACGCATTAGCCATGGCCATGGAACGTGCTGTTCCTGTTACATTTCTGGTATTAAGACGCCAAGCATCATCTATGTTCTGAGCTCCCAAGGAGCTAGCAACTAAAAACAGAAGTGCTGTTGGAAAAATATTTTTCATAGTTATAATTGTTAGAATATGTTGAGTTAACGACCTGAGCGTTGAGATGGACCACTGTAAGAGCCACCCGATGAGCGTGAGCCACCTCCAGAAGGACTTGAGGTACTTGCTGGCGTAAAACTACTGCTAGGTGCTGGGGTATAACTGCGTGTAGGCGCACTACTGCGAGTTGGGCTTGAGTTTGTAGGACTACTAGTGGTTCCTGATTTTGTGTAACTATTTGGCGTATATGTCGAACTGCGGGTGTACCCTTGGTTCGATGGCGTACGCGTGGATGAGTTAGGTGTAGTTACAGAAGGAGTCTCTCTGGTATTGGTACTGCCAGATTCTGTAGGTCGTATGTAATTAGATGTGCGGTTATAGCTTGATCGTGTGTTGGTTGTTGTTTTTGAATAGGATGGCGTGTAGCTCTGGCGTGTTGTGCGCTGTACAGGTGCTATCGCTGGTTGTGAAGAGGCGTTTGTGCCACTTTTGACAACTGTGTTTGTTTGGTCGTAACTAGCCCTTGTGGTACGTGTATAACCGCTGGGTGAGTTTGTTGTGTTGGAACTGGTCTCGCTGATTGGTGCAACACTTCTCGCTGGTTGATTTGTTGGTTGTGATACAGTACGTGGTTGTATGGCGCCACTTGTACTACGAATAAAACTGGATGGTTCGTTTCGTGGTTGATAGGTTCGTTTTGAAGAAGAACTTGGCTGAGCGCTATTGTAGCCTGTATTGTAATAACCATTGTAATAACCATTGTAATAACCATTGTAATAATAAGGATTATAGTATGATGGGTAGTAACCATAATAGGAGTTATAGCCAAAACCATATCCCATTGAAAAGTACCAACTATTGTAAGGATGGTGGTAGCCATAATAGGAGTTATAACCAAAGGGCCTATAGCCGTAATATGACCAGTAACTATAGGGATTGTAGTCGTAATAGTCATTTACATACACTACGTTAGTGTAGGTTGGTGAGCTGTATGGCTGGTTATCTATTGGGCCATAAAATTGAGCTAATCGTTCTGAGTAACTTTTATCTTGGCCATACTCATTTGCTCCATCCTCCCCATATTCTGAATCTGTTTGATAAAGTGAGTCAGACTCCGATGTCTGACTGTTTGATGTCAGATACGGGTTTTTAGAATTTGAGTAATTTGGATTAACAGTGCTTTCGACTTTTTTAGTTGTTGAGTACTGTTGAGGTGTGTTTTTAGCTAAAGGCGCGTACTCATCCGACACACTTACTGGTGCCTGTTTAGCATTGTAGTAGATATCGTCCTGATAATAGGAGCTATCGGCCCACTTGCTAGAACTGCAGGAACTCAAAATAATGAGTAGGATGGTGCTGAAGTATACGTAATTTTTCATGGTGTTAAAGTTCAATTAAGGCCTTGTTTTCTCTAGTTGTGGTACAAATAACATGCCGAAGGAAAAGGTTTCGAAAGTTAAATGAATAATTGTTAAAATAAATTCATTTTTTAAACTCACCATTTAAAGCCTTAAAAAGCTAGGTTGATGTTCCATAATTGGCTTATAATTTGTTTCTTTGCGCATTATTTTTTTTTGAGTGTTAGCTTATAAATACCTAACATCGTGCGTGTTTTGGGTGTTTGTTGCGTGTATTGGGTTAGTTATAAAACAATTAGATATATAATATGGCAGATGTATTAACGCCAAGAAGTGTAAATTACTCACAGTGGTATAACGACTTGGTTATGAAAGCCGATTTAGCAGAGAACTCTGCTGTAAGGGGTTGTATGGTTATTAAACCTTATGGTTATGCTATTTGGGAAAAGATGCAAAGTGTCTTAGATAAAAAATTTAAGGAGACAGGTCATGAGAATGCCTATTTCCCGTTATTTATTCCCAAGTCATTTTTCAGCAAGGAAGCAGCTCACGTAGATGGTTTTGCGAAAGAATGTGCTGTGGTTACTCATTACCGTTTAATGAACGACCCCAATGGTAATGGTATTGTTGTTGACCCAGAAGCTAAATTAGAAGAAGAACTAATTGTGCGTCCTACCTCAGAGACCATTATTTGGAGTACGTACAAGAATTGGATTCAGTCGTATCGTGATTTACCTATTAAATGTAATCAGTGGGCTAATGTGGTACGTTGGGAAATGCGTACTCGTTTGTTTTTGCGTACTGCTGAGTTTTTGTGGCAAGAAGGGCACACTGCTCATGCCACTCAACAAGAGGCCATCGAGGAAACAGAGCAGATGATTAAGGTATATTCAGATTTTGCGGAACATTACATGAGTATGCCAGTTACCATTGGTGTAAAAACGGCCAATGAGCGCTTTGCGGGTGCTTTAGAAACCTATACCATTGAGGCTTTGATGCAGGATGGAAAGGCTTTGCAATCTGGCACCTCTCACTTCTTAGGTCAAAATTTTGCAAAAGCTTTTGATGTGAAGTTTGCCAACAAAGAAGGTAAAGAAGAGTTTGTGTGGGCTTCGTCGTGGGGTGTTTCTACACGTTTGATGGGTGCTTTAATCATGGCTCATTCTGACGATCATGGGTTAGTATTACCTCCTAAGTTAGCCCCTATACAAGTGGTGATTGTACCAATCTATAAAAACGATGAAGAGTTAGCTAAGATATCTGCTGTGGCGAATGAGATTACTTCTAAATTAGTTTCATTAGGTGTAGATGTAAAATACGATAGCAACGACAATCGCAAGCCTGGCTGGAAATTTGCTCAATATGAGTTGAAAGGTGTGCCTGTGCGTTTAGCAATGGGCCCACGCGACTTAGCCAATGGCACTGTTGAGGTGGCACGTCGTGATACCTTACAAAAACAGGTGGTGAGTCTTGAAGGTATTGAGGCTTATATTGTTGATTTGTTAGATGAGATTCAAAAGAACATTTTCACAAAGGCTCATGATTTTAGAGCGGCCAGTACGCATTATGTTGATTCCTACGACGAATTTAAAAAGGTATTGGACGAAAAGGGTGGGTTTGTATTTGCTCATTGGGATGGCACCTCAGAAACAGAAGTGAAAATTAAGAATGATACCAAAGCAACCATTCGTTGTATTCCGTTGGATCAACCTGATGAAGCTGGAGTTTGTATGGTTACCGGAAAACCATCTAACAAAAGAGTATTGTTTGCTAGGTCTTACTAAAATAATTAGTGTTGATATTAAAAAAGGAAACCGTTTTGGTTTCCTTTTTTTTAATGCTCTACCTCAAAAAATAACTTATAGAAATTAAGCCCTCTGTCGCTATCAAATCCTTTTTCGATGTAATGTCGTTTGCCATGCACATACACATGGAAATTCTTATCTAACTTAAGTATCGATTTAAAATTTTTCTTCTCACCCTTAACGGCATCCTTTGATATGTCGAAAGAGTCGTTAATTGTAAGGTTATTTTCTTTTGCAAACTCTTGCTTGTAATCTTGGAAGTACTGCATCACCTCTGGCTGACGAATCACCTCTTTTTCAAACTGGTCTTCTTCAAAGGCTGCATGTTTATTAAAAAACTCCATGGAGCGATTCATGATGTCAATCTGGTCGGGACGAGGCACGTCATTTTCTTTATTTAACACATCATCCACAAACCCTTTACACATCTTAAGGTAGTTGTTGGTAAAGTAGTAGTTGTCTTCACGTGGTTTGAGACCAAGAAACTGATGTTGCCAGAACTGTGCTTCGGTGCCTTTATTGATGTTATCGACCGAGCAAATCTTATAACCAAGTGATTTTTCGGTATTAAAAATCAAACAACCCTTATCTAGTTTTTTAATGTTGATACCTTCTTGCGAGCCTAGTTCGTAACTTTGGTCGTGGAGGTACACTTTTAAGAAGGTGTCTTTGTTTTCTGATTTAAAGATGCCAAGGGCATTGACTATTTCACCATCTACCACACAATTTTCGAAGGCTACCATGTAAAACTCACCACCACGTATTTTGGGATGGTTCGATTCTTCGTACAGATGACTTGCTATGGCCAATGATTTCTCGTAGAACGACTCTGGCTCTTCAAAAATATGAGTTACTAATTGATAGAGTAGGTTGTGTTCATAACCATCTTCGTGGTCGAAATTAAAGTACGCCTCCGTTTTAAATGGCTTAAAGAAATACTGTTTAAGCACATCAACGATTAATTCGTCCGATTGAAGTTTGAGTTCGTCCTTTGAATAACGCGTTTCTTCTCCTTCGGATTTGCAGCCGATATGATGTATTACAATGTTTTGAATGGTGGTGTGCGAAAATTCTATCATGAAATAAGTTATTTACAAGAAAACAAAGATATAATTTATTTGTGGTTGAAAATGGTTTATATCCGTTTTGACTATCCATCTGTAATAAAATATGAGTGTATTTTTATATTTCCTCAATCCGTTGGGTTTTGCTTTTTTCGAAAGTGTAAAAAGGCCAACGAAACACCCCACGACTATCCTCTGGTTTTTATACCTTACAAAAATTTCAAACAAAAAAAGCAGTCAACAAATAGGAGTTTGTTGACTGCTTTAAGTATGATGAGAACTCATTGCTTACTTCCCTTATTGTTAAGGAAACTTAGGGAATTGTTTGAAGTCGGGCTCTCT
>QKIO01000126.1 GCA_003251015.1 Bacteroidales bacterium | reverse complement strand
AGTCAGTATATCGCCTATCTAATAGCAGCATTGCTTTTTAATGCCACAGAGTTTATAGCTACCATTTACACTGCCGTTCAAACACGTAAAGGCATCCATGTGCATTGGTGGTTCTATGGCGACTTAACCGATCTAATTTGTAAATCAGAACGCTAATGAAAATCATATTTCGAGGTTTATTAATTTGTTTGTTGTTTTTTTCTACTTGGTTCCTATTAAGTAGGGTGGATTGGGTTGCACTATTTCATGTAGAAGAAGTAAGCTCAAAAACGGAACAGAAATTGGGTGATTTGTTTTGGAAAATGTATAGTGCCCAGGAAAATGAAAATACAAATGAAGCCGTACAAACAGCCATAGATTCTATGGTTACAAAAATTTGTATTGCAAATAAACTGGAGCGCTTTGATTACAAAATTCATGTATTTAACAAAGATGAAGTTAATGCATTTGCATTGCCTGACAAACACCTGGTAATATATAGTGGATTAATTAAAGCATCCGCTAATCAAGAAGAATTAATTGGTGTTATTTGTCATGAAATGGCTCATTGTGAACTGAATCATGTGATGAAAAAACTGATCAAAGAAATAGGTCTTGGCGTATTGATATCTATTACAACCAATGGTAATGGCGATATGTTAAGGGAGGCTCTTAAAGTATTATCCTCCACTGCATTTGATAGAGATTTAGAACGAGAGGCAGACATAAAAGCTGTTGAGTATCTAAACAATACAGGTGTTAGTGCAGAGCCTTTTGCTAACTTTTTGTATAATCTATCGCTAAAAGATAACGATGTCAATACCTATCTAAGCTGGCTGAGTACTCACCCAGATAGTAAGGAACGTGCAGAATACATTCTAAAACACAATGATAAAGATTCTTTAATAAGCCCTCCTCTGATACAGGAGTCAACTTGGGTGTTATTGCGTAATGAATTAAATTAGTTATTAATCGTTTCATTAAATCTCTGATTCTATAATTTATTTTTTCTAATAAATGATCATCTATGAGTTCTTTAAGCAATTTATTTATCGCATTTCTATTAATATCTTTAATGGCCTGTGAAGGCGACACAACCACCTTAAAAGCGAGTGCTATACTTACTTGGAAAGGCGAATATGCCTTAGATGGTTGTGGATTTTTTATAACCATTGATGGAAAGGAGTATAAGCCAGATAATGAAACGACCATCGACCCCATCCACAAGTATGCCAGTACTCTTGTTGAAGTAGAATACAAATTATTAAATAAAAAAATTGAGTCCTCGTGTGGCGACTCGCCAGACCCCATCTCAACCGATGGTATTAATATTGTTAGCTTAAGAAAGTATTAGCTATTGATCAATCATAACACGAAACACTATTAAACAACAGCTTACGAACCACAGAGCATAAAACAGACCTGTACATTATTTGATTTCATATATTGAAATATTTACTACCTCTCAACACTTACACAATAGGGTAATTTCCAAAAAATTAATATTCCCATAAAAAAACAACTACTTAATGAATTTCTGTGCTTACTTTTGCATTTTGAAACTGACATAAGCAGAAATGGCCTACGAAGAAACGAAAGCATACATAGATAATTACATCGATTTACATTCCTCTGACGAAGTACAGCAGCGTGGATACAACTTATACAAAACAGGTAAAGTAGCGCTACAGTTTTATCAGGAGAAAATTGATACCTGGGTATTTTCGGTACGTGGCTCAAAAATGTACAAGGTTCAAATCATGAACCTCAACATACAAAACATACAAACAACGTGTAGTTGCCCGTTTATCTGGGGTAGCACGTGCAAACACGCGGTGGCTGCCATGTTATACATTGCCGAAATTGACGGTAATGCAGACAACCACAAACCGGTCATGTTAAGCAATACCTCTTCGCGGTCTGTTATAGGTTACGAACTACCAAACTATCGTTATATAAGTGAAGATTCGGTTCGTGAACAAACTACAAGTCTTATTTATAATGACTTGTATTTCAATATTCATGCCAGTCGCATCGATTCATTAGTACTGGAAGAAAACAAAATAGAGTGTAAATTACTCATCAAACAAAAAGAACACACCGTTATTTTTCGCCTCAAAAACGAAAAGTTATATGTAAGCACTGAACCCAAATCCGAGACGCGTAAACTAGGCTTAGCCGAAGCCATCTGTTTAACTAAAATAGCTAAGTCAGCAACACCTGATTTGTTTGAAACGGTATTTCACAAAGGGCTTGAACAATTAAAACAAGATACTCTAGCTGCCTTTGGACTAGAGCCAGACTTTGATTTCACAAGCTATTTTAAAATTGGCTTTGATGATAAAAAAGGACTACTTGCCGTATGTAACGAAAGTACGCAGGGACTTTTGCCTCTGACTCAAATTGACGATGCGCCTTTTATTACGTTTATTGAGAAAATTGAAAGTCAAACCAATGCCATTGAACACTTAACCATCGTCAGTAAAGAGCAACGCTCCTTGGGTTTTGTACTCGAATTTGACCAATACAAAGCCGATTACGACAAGGGAGATACCAACGCTAGTTTTGCTTTAACACCAATCATTGGCAAACCAAACAAAGCCAATAATCAAATAAGCACTCATATTGCTCATTACGAAGAGCACGAAGATGAGTTTTTGGTGCTTTTGACTGATAATTCGCGTGAGTTAATTAAACTCACCAAAAAGATAGAAACAGCCTCTTCACATAAAGAGATGTTTAATATTCAGCAATTAATCATTCGTTTACTTGCCAATGAGCCGTTTGTTTACGTACGTTTTAACGATGCGTATGCCATGCGCAAAAGCGACTTAACGCAAATAGAAGTATCTAAGCAAATGCTGGATGCATCCTACCAAGTATTTGAAAAAGACGACTTTATTCATCTCGAACTAAGATTAAAAAAAGACGAGAACTACATTGATCTTACAAAGATAAACAAAGCCAAAAGTGGGGAGTTTATTTTTACCATTGATGACGTAATCCATGCCCCCAAAAACTACAGCGTAGCCATGCATTTAGCAAACTACAAGAGTGGTATAAAGATGGTTAGATCTCAAAAGGATGCTTTTTTTAAGCGTGTGATTCGTCCTTTGGCAAGCAACTTTGAACTGGATTTTAAAGATGGTATTTTTGGGGTAGAAACCGTTGAGTTAGATTTTAACAAAAAACAAATATTCCTTTCTGAACGAGATAACTATCTCATTATTGGCCCTCAAGTAGAATACCACCAAGGCGTTTCGGTGCATTTAAATAGTCCTGGTAATGTGTTGGTTGAAGAAGGTGATTCTATTATTGAATACAAACGTAACTTCGAATTGGAAGATGATTTTATTGAGACCATCGCGTCTCTACATCCCAATTTTGAATTACAAAAGAGTGATAAGAATTTTTACCTTCATTTTAACGATTTCTCTCACGACATGTGGTTTTATCGTTTCTTTGATGCCTTGCAGGCCAACGAGATTGAAGTGTATGGTTTAAAAGAACTTAAAAGCTTTAAATATTCGCCTTTCAAAGGTAAAATAAGTACATCCATTTCTTCAGGCATCGATTGGTTCGAAGTACATGTAAACATCAGCTTTGGTGATAACCATGTGAAATTGAGCGACATAAAAAAAGCGGTGCTTAAAAATCA
Organism: Bacteroidales bacterium; assembly: GCA_003251015.1. Lineage (GTDB taxonomy): Bacteria > Bacteroidota > Bacteroidia > Bacteroidales > Marinilabiliaceae > SZUA-582. The sequence continues at coordinate 15,183 of QKIO01000126.1, read as the reverse complement.
AAAATACATCCAATTAAAAGATGGTTCGGTGGGCATTTTACCTAACGAATGGTTTCATAAATTGGAGAAATACTTTAGACACGGTGAGGTTAACGATGATGTATTGTCGGTTTCTAAACTTCGTTTCTCTGTGATTGATGAATTGTTTGACAACATCAACCACGAGAATATAATGGATGAGATTTTTGAAAAACGTCAACGCTTAGCTCAATTTAAAGAAATTACTCAAACCACCATCCCTGCTGAGATAACGGCCGACCTTAGACCTTATCAAAAAGAAGGTTTAAACTGGCTTAACTTCCTTGATGAAATGAAGTGGGGCGGTATTTTGGCTGATGACATGGGATTGGGTAAAACACTTCAGATACTTACGTTTATTCAATTAATCGTAAAAAAAGACACTACAACAAACCTAATTGTGGTGCCTACCAGTCTATTATTTAACTGGGAAAACGAAATTAACAAGTTTGCGCCTGAGTTAAAAGCACTTTATCATTATGGACAAGATAGGACATCAAACATCCAAGATTTTGACAACTACGACCTAGTATTTACAACCTATGGTGTATTACTTCGCGACATAGAAACCTTACGTAAATATCATTTTAACTATGCTATTTTGGATGAGTCACAGGCCATTAAAAACCCTGCCTCTCGTCGCTTTAAAGCGGTTAATCTTATCCATTCAAACAATAGAATTGCCCTATCGGGTACCCCCATCGAAAACTGCACTTTCGATTTATATGCACAGATGAGTTTTGTGAACCGAGGTTTCTTTGGTGGTGCTAACTCGTTTAAAGAACATTACTCTAATGCCATTGACAAAGATGGTGATGAGGCAAGAGCAGCCGAGTTACAACGTCTTATTAATCCATTTATACTACGACGTACCAAAGAAAATGTAGCTTCTGAGTTACCTCCTAAAACAGAGGATATTATCTTTTGTGAGATGGAAACGGAACAACGTAAGGTTTACGACGCGTATCGCAATAAATTTAGAAATGAAATACAAGGCGTTATTGAGGCTGACGGCTTGGCTAAATCGAGCATAAAAGTATTAGCGGCCTTAACGCGTTTACGCCAAATATGCGATTCGCCTCAATTACTTAGTGATGACAACTTTACCACCACTGAATCGGTAAAGATAGACGAGATAATTCAACACATCACCGATAGAACCGCCAAACATAAAATCCTGATCTTTTCGCAGTTTGTGAAGATGCTTTCACTCATCAAAGCAGAACTCACAAAACGTTCCATCGACTTTGAATACCTCGATGGTAAAAGCTCAACAACACAACGCACCAATTCGGTCAATAACTTTCAGGAAAACAATGACTTAAGAGTGTTTTTAATCAGCCTTAAAGCGGGTGGTACTGGCTTAAACCTGACTGCGGCTGATTATGTGTACATTGTAGACCCATGGTGGAATCCAGCTGTTGAAAACCAAGCTATTGACCGTTGTTATCGCATTGGACAAGACAAAAAAGTATTTGCCTACCGCTTGATATGTAAAAATACAGTGGAAGAGAAAATAATGAAGCTCCAGAGTAAAAAGAAGAAAATTGCAGGCGACATCATCCAAACCGATGAGAATATTATGAAAACATTAGATGCCGACGACATCAAAGACTTATTTTCATAACTAAAGACCTCGCTTGTATTGTGCATGACTACTAGGTGAAAGCAGCTGTTGTAACTCAATAGCTGCTTGCGAATGGTCATCAATACAGTCTTTAAACAGACCAATCACATGCTTTTTATTGTTGATGGGTTTGGTTTGAGTACGGATACTGCTTAAATCAACACTCAAACTCGAAAACTTATTTGGCAGCTCGGTAACAATAGCCAAATTTAAAAAGTTGCTAGAATGGTAGATCGCATTATACTGACCTTTCTTTTTAGTAATGTATAACACATCACTTTTGGCATTGGTAATGGTTGTTTCCTTTGCACACGTTGATAAACAGGAGTCATCCATTTTACTTTTTGAACATCCACTGGTTTGAAAAAACAAACACGCCCTACTGGTCATTACTTTTTGAGGATGATACACGCTATATATCAACTCAAAATCATCTGGTGCCTTTAGTACTTTGAGTTGCATCTTTTTTAATTCATTAGACACGTAGGCACCACGACATAAAAAATAATCCTTCAAACACTTTAACGCATACGAATTTGTTAGGTTTAAATGAATGCCAGCCAACCAAGCTATGCCTCTCTCATAAGCCTCATAGGCAATGCCAGTATTATCAGTTAGTATTAGAGAGGGGTGTAGTTGATTTAAAAACGCCACCGCTTGGGTGTAATCCTCTCCTATCAAAACCGCAGGAAAATAAGGAATTAGACGCGGAAAAGACGAGAAAACAGCTAATAATTCCTCTTGCCTTCCTACTAAACAGTTAGGCAAACTAAGAAACACACGAACATCTGTATCATCACTTAGATACGCATCGTCTAAGGCATCAATAATAATAGAAAGACGAGGTAAAACAACTTGATTTTCAGCTACTACAATAGGTTTTAAGACAACTGGAGGAACCATACGTTTGCCCATTAAACCATGTAGTATTTCATCACGCAAGGCATTAACCTGCTGAAAAGGCAAATACAAATCTTTTTCGAGCCCTTGCGTATGGATGCTTTTAATGAAACAATCCGTCTCGTTAATAACTTTAAATCGTTTCAAAAGTGCTTCATCATCCAATACATCAACTCTGGTTTTTTTTAGTAAAACAGAGGATGTAACAGTAAAACGTAACTCTTCAGTTTCAACCAATACACTTAAAGGCTCATTGAAGGCACCTTTTACGGTAATTACAACTGGTCTTAACCCAATATGTACGGAGCTTATTTTTTGTTCAACCGTGTCATTCAATATTGCTTTTAACTCAAACAGCTCCTGTTTGGCATTTTCAAGCGTCTGTTGCGCTTGACTATCGTGCTGAGTAGCTAAATAAAGTGCCGAATAATCCCGTGGACTATCAATAAACGTCTGTTTGGATAAGTCACCAAGAAGAAACGAATTGCTTAAATCACGATTAAAAACACTATACAACTCTGTTTTCGAAGTTATTAAAGTTTGGTTGAGAAAAAAACGATCAATTTGATTTCGCCAAGCAGTAACCACCTTATAGACATAGGGATACTTTTTTATTCGACCTTCAATTTTTAAGGAGTCTACGCCAGAGGCAATCAATTGAGGTAAATCAAAATAGGCAGAGTTATCTTTTAAATTAAGAGGATAGGTTTTGCCTTGGGCGGTAATTTCATACGCATCACGACAAGGCTGCCCGCATCGTCCTCGGTTGCCCGATGAACCATTTTGCACAGAACTTATGTAACATAAACCAGAAAAGGATAAACATTGCGAACCATGCACAAACACCTCTATTTCAACCTTATGACTTTTTGAGATGACACTCACTTCACTTATCTCCTTTAGTGATAACTCACGTGATAGATTAACTCGTGTCACATCTAAATGGGCTAAAAATTTCACCTGTCCCCCATTATGAGTGGTTAGTTGTGTAGATGCATGAGCTTTTAATTGAGGAAAGAATTTTTTTAGTAGGTATAACAAACCTAAATCTTGAACAATAACAGCATCAACATGGGTATTAACAATTTTATTGAGCAAGTCAACCAACGCAATCAATTCATTTTCAACAATAACAATATTTAGCGTTAAAAAGACTTGACATTGATGCTGATGCGCCATTTGGATGACGCACCTTAAATCTGAAAGAGAAAGGTTATTTGCTCTGTTGCGAGCATTAAAACGATCTAAACCACAATAAATAGCATTCGTTCCTGCGGCAATAGCCGCTCTAATGGAGTCTAAATCTCCACCTGGAGCTAATAATTCTATTTGAGTACGCAACGTAAAGATTTAATGCTTATACACAAGCATGAAAAAGCCAAATCAGCATTTGGCTCTCAACTTATTTTAACCAAGAAAAATTAAAAGCAATTATAGATAAACAAGATTCTAGAAAACAGTCTAATTCTCAATTTCTCGAATTCGAAAAGGAACTTCAAAAATAGCTTGATAGTCTTCGCCAGCGTCCAACATATCTACATCATCACTCTCACAAATCCAGTTCACTTGCACATTATGTCCTTCTTTGTACAAGGTTTCCATTTTTTTTAGAATATCCCAGATATATTTAGACGACCTCGTATTATAATATTCAAAATGAAAATTAACGACCGTTTTTTCTGAAGGCTTTTGCATGTAATTATCTAACCATTCAAGCAAGGGTTGAAAAAGAAAACTACAATCCTCAGGAAGCGAACGTCCCTTAATTTCAATCACCCCATTAACACCATCAAAACGCAGGTAAGGCGTGTTATGAGTGGCATCTTTCTCTATTGTTATCATATTGAAGCATTTAGTTGGTTAAAGCATTTAAAATAAACACCGTTGGTAAAATTACATTATTTTAATCATTGTTTGGTTATTTATATAAATTACTTACGAACGAAAATAGTCATCAAACACCAACAAACATCTAGTCCTCAAACCAATAACCCAATCAAAACTTAAATGTTAAATATTCAAATTTTATTAAATCAACAAAATACATATCATAGCAACTAGCTATGAGGTACATATTTAACAGCCGAGGCCTTAAAACTGACCCACACCTTCTTACCCACCTTCAAATCTAAACTTTTTACTGAGGCATGAGTGATGTGTGCTCTAATTTTAATCCCCACATCTATCATCAATTCAATACCCTGTATGCAGGGGAAGAAATCGAGTAACTCACCCTCAAAGTTATTTAATGCGCTAGATGGGTTGTGGCTTGATGACACAATCACATCCTCACTACGAAGCATTAGATATCCCTCCTTTTCTTGAACAGAGGTGTAATGTTTTATAACCACTTTGCCTTCGGCCAATGAACTATTTTCTTCCACAAAGGTAGCCTTATAAAAGTTTTTGACCCCAGTAAAATGAGCTATAAATTGAGATTTTGGTGCATTAAATACATCTTCAGCACTACCAACCTGTACCACTTTACCACTATGCACAACGGCTATACGTGTGGCCAGTGATATGGCCTCTTCGTAATCGTGAGTAACATGTACAATGGTAATACCACTGCGATTAATTTTTCGTAAAAGTCCACGCAATTCATCTTTTAACTGCAAATCGATGGACGCCAATGGCTCATCTAAAAGTAAGAACCGTGGTTTAAGAGCCAGGGTGCGAGCCAAAGCCACACGCTGCAATTCGCCACCCGAAAGAGTGGTTGTTTTGCGCTGTAATAAATGACCAATACTCATATTTTCGGCATATCCCTTTGCTAATAAGTGCGCCTCGGACGTAGAGTATCCTATATTTATTAATGGATAAGCAATGTTCTGTAATACATTCATGTGCGGGAAAACCGCAAAATCCTGAAAAACAATACCAACCTCACGATCTTGAATTTTATCATTTGTGATATCCCTGCCATTAATAAACACCTGACCACTTGTAGGATGAACTAAGCCTGCAATCATCTCTAACAAAACGGACTTACCAGCTCCTGACATGCCTAACACCACAAAGTACTCGCCTTCTTTAATTTGCAAATTGATAGCATGCAAACTAAATTCTCCCAACTGTTTCGAAATATTACGTAACTCCAACATGGTCAAACTCTTTTTTTCTCTTTGGTGATTAATCGTAGGCTTATAAAAAACAGTAAACAAATAAGTATGAACACTACTGCTATGGGTCTAGCATAGTTGAGCCCATAACTATTAAACCATTCGAAAATAAGAACGGGGGTTGTCATGGGGTGATAAGCCACAATTACAACAGACCCAAACTCGCTCATTCCTCTTGCAAACATCATTATAAAACCTGAAATAATACTGCGCGAGGCCAAGGGTAATGAAATGGTAAAAAAGACTTTTAAAGGTGACGCTTTTAAGTTTAAAGCGGCTTTTTCGAGACGTACAGGCACCGCTTCAAAACCATCACGTGCTGCGTTGAATAAAAAAGGAATACTTACAAAAGCCATGGCTGCCGCAATACCAATTGGATGCCCCACCAGATTCAACCCTACCGAATCAGCCGCTTTACCTAAAAAAGAGTCGCGCGAGATAAAACCAAGCACCGCTATACCTGCTGCCGTATGTGGTATAACAATAGGCAAATCAATAATACCAGAAATTAACCGTTTGCCAATAAACTGCTTACGAGCCATAATATAAGCCAATGGAATGGCCATAAACGAAAAAAACAAAGTACCTCCAAACGATGTCAAAATAGTAAGTATGATGGAGTCTGTAACTGCTTTATTCTGAGCCGTATTCAATAAACTAGTTGGTGAGGTTGCTAATACCATACTAGCTAAAGGGGCTACTATTACTAATAATAGCAGCCCTCCTAGAAATATAAAAACTAAATGTAATGGTTGTAATTTAGTCATGAGACCTAAAATATCTTGGAGTTAGACAACCAAATTATGGTCACAACTCATTTATTACTATCAAGAATAAAACACAAAGTAAAGTTATTGTACTAAACTAAGTGTCGTAACACACACTTATTTTGTTGCATAAGTTGCTAATTCCACAGGTAATTTGTCATAAGAAGTGGTTGAAGCAGGCACAATAGATGGTTGACCGTTACGCTCCATGATTGCCATTCCTTTATCTTTTTCTAACAAAAACTTAACAAAGTTAACGGCAGCTTCTTTATTAGGTGCATTTTTTAGAATGGTGATGCCATAAACCATTGGCTCACCTATCTTAGTAGTTTTTTCACCTGGCGTTTTACCTGCAATTTCTACACTAGCCGTTTTATAAAAATCAGACAAGCGAGGATTATTCAAACTAATAGAATCAGACAACACCACATATTTTAAATTATGCTGCTGAGCGACTGAACGATACAGGAAAATATAATCAATAGCATTAGACTCTAATAAACCCAACATATCGGTTTCTTTAGGACGAATATAATTTTGGTCTTTAGCCATTAATTGTTCTGCCAACCCCTTTTGTTGATAATAACTCTCGGCCAACTGACTCGTTAATACGGCACGATATCCACATGGGTCTGAGTTAGGGTCTGAACGCCCATAGGCCACATCCTTTTTAAGTAGAATTTTATACCAATTATCTTTATTAATTTCATTGGCATACCTTGATGCATCATGATATACAATAGCCATCTCATTGGTTGTGAAGTTAATATTCCAATCCGCAAAATTTGGAATTAACATATTCTCAATCACCGTATAGTCCGCAGAGGCAATAATATCACACTCTTTATTTAAATCGGTCACTTTTCGAGCACATTGCACACTTCCTGCAGCCTCAGTAATAACTTCAATGTTAGGATACTCTTTATTAAACTCTACTATCACTTCCTTAAATGGAACAGCTAAACTGCCTGCGTGAAAAATAATTAGTTGTTGTTTCTCTTGCTCTGCCTTTTTTGATGTTTTGCCAGTACAAGCAAGTAATGCCACACTTACCAATAATAAGGTAGATGATTTAATTAATAAGGTTCTAAAGTTACTTAAGTAGTTCATAGTGTTATTTTATAAATAGTTTTACATACCTACATAAACGAGATGTATAATAATGCGATTCGACTGCGAAGGTATAATAATGTATTACAAAAAAAAACAAGACAACTAAATTCTAAATTCAATCCACAAATTAAGGATAAGAATCATGATTACTAGAGAGGAATTTTATTAAAATATAACCTACAAAAATAAGAGGTTTTAAAAAGAAGTATCATTAGCGTTATACATAAGGCATCAGTGCAAAAACAAAACATGCTAGCACACTACTAGTCAATAGACTAGTTCAAAACAGAAACAAAACAAATTAACTAATCAAGACATACAAAAGGAATTTACAACATTAAAAACAAACAAATTTTTAGCGAATATTAAACATCTCTAGCAAGTGATAACATTTTTTCATATTTTTATGAACTTAGTTTGATGTTTATTTACACATCGTAACAGTAATAATTAACACGCACACACATATGAATAAACCAGTACTTATCAGACATAAAGGACAACAAATCTTTTATATCGATTTCGAAGGATTACGCACCAAGGAGGAGTTTGAAGAGAATATTGGATATTGCAAACAATATATACGCAACCAACCCAAAGGCTCTGTAGTTGCATTAACCAACATGCAAGGCATGCACTTTAACAAAGATGTGCGCGATCAAATATCTGATTTTATAAGTGGCAATAAAGATTACATGAAATACAGTGCTGTTTATGGCATTAGTGGCTTATTAAGAGTGGTCTACAATGGCGTAACTCGTCTTACTGGTCGTGATGTACGAGCGTTTGAAACCAAAGATCAGGCGCTAGAATGGCTAACTTCTAAGCATGAGGTTAATGTATAACCTACTAGTAAAAGCTCTGAATTAATAATTTAGAGCTTTTTTTTTTACAATCAACTAGTATAACTTTTGTACTGGTAAAAATATACAACATCTATCCGTTTTTATTTGCTACTTTTGCATACGAAACAAAAATAGCTTACAAAACATACGTCACATGAAACTTAATAAGTTAATTCCTAGTTTAGCTGCAGCCATCGAAAAGGCTGGGTTTGATAAAGAATTTACAGAAATAGAAAACGCTGCCATTCCAAAAATAAAATCAGGTGCCGACCTATATATCATCGCTCCAGAGGGTTCTGGAAAAACAACAGCAATGGTCATTGGTATCATTCAACAACTGAAGGATGCATTTGAAGAAGCGCCTCGTGCCATTGTGATGGCTGCCACTAGGGATAAAGCTTTTGAACTAGAAGAGTTATTCAAAAAGTTTTCTCGTGGTACCGAATTACGCATGGTCACTGTGTTTGACAAAGGAAAACTACAGTATCAAAAAGATATGATTTACGAAGGCGTAGATGTGGTAATTGGCACACCACGCCGACTAAATGAATTAATTAACATCACTGGCATTCCAATGACTAAGGTTAAGATATTAGCCATTGATGATGCTGAAACTTTATTCCCCAATAACTACCACCCCATTGTATATCGCATTGCCGATGGGATGCCAAAGGTGCAGTTTATTGTATTTGCTAATGTTTGGACAGATAAATTTGATGTGCTTACCGAACGAGTTATGAAAAACCCACTCATCATTGAAGCGGATGAAATCGATGACCAAGAGCAGGAGGAAAACTAACTAATAACTGTCGTGCTAAAATTTATAAAGCGAACTCCATTTTTATGAAGTTCGCTTTTTTTAATACTCACTATTGAAGAATACTTATAACCTCTTTATTTAAGTTGTTACGCGAAAAAACCTCTATATCTTCCATGTAACCAACTAGTTTAGATATTTCCTCATCATTTGGAACCGTCAGAGGCACCACTTCTAAAGAACAAAAAAACTGAAACTTATTTATAAAACGAGCTCCAGTTAGCAACGACTCGTCGTATTTATAAAATTGTTTACCTTCTTGTATCATACCAGATAAAGACGTAGCCGAAGGGATATAATTATAACTCAACAACAACCCTAAAACCAAACGTTCGCCAGCCAACACAGCCAGATTGTAAATAAATTCATTATCAAACGTTTTTTTATCCTTCAATAAACTTTGACATGTTTTTAAATACGATTCACCCTCTCTATAATAAAAATCCCATGTTTTGTCAACATCTTGCCAGTTTTTAGTTTCTTGTTCCATAACGTCTCCTCCAAATAATCATGATAAAATTAGTTTAGGCGCTTACACCCCATTTTATTACAACTACCTATTACATATTACAAGCTACCCCAACACAAATATATCAATTCAACTCTACAACAACACCTAAAAACGCATCTTTTATAAAATATTAGCATTTGCAAACAAACACCCCCCACAAAACAACAAGACACAGCTAAATTGTGAATTAATATTTACTTTTGTAGTTACTCATAATGAAATATGGTAGGAAGTAAAATTGTAAGTCCAGGTTTAAATAATAGTGTGATCACAGATAAAGGTGAAAAACTAACGCCTCCATCAACATGGAGTTTTTTACCTGCTGGTGATGCTGGCATCACTCGCAAAGTAACTGCTAAGGGAAACTACTGGCGAGTGCAGATAAAAAAAGGACGTAGAACCATGTCGCTTGGGCTGTGGGCACCTACAAGTGTTATTAATCAGGCTAAGATAGAAGTAAGCCAAATGAGGTCAAGCGATAACTACGAAAAGAAACAGGCCTATAATCTAAAACGAAGGAACCAAAAGCAAGATGAGTACGAAATAGAATTTAACGCCGAAGTAGAGAAATTTCTTTCTTTTCATTCCATTCATCTCAATACACAAAAATTAATGGCTCGTGCCATCACCAAACATGCAATACCTATTGGCAGTGGAACCGTGGCTCGAACGGCCATGATACCCATCGAACAGCGAGCAGCTAAAGCTGTGATCGCATGGATGAGGCATCAAACCACGGGTTACGACCACTTGGTGATTCCAAAAATAAAAGGCGAACGTCGCGCCGTAAGGCGATTATTAGCAGAACAATCTATCAAATTATTGTTTAAATACCGAAGCGGCGAGGTTATTGACGAACGTTGTCCGCTGCTAAAAGCCATATTAAAACTCGAATAGGAGCGCCAATACAACAAGCTGTAAATAAGCAAATAACAAACATCTAAACATTCCAATAATTCATTTCTTTTTCAGATTCATTATCCGAAATTTGTAACCAATAGGCAGGAGTGACTTTATGACCTGTAAAGCTTTTTAAACGACGTTTATACACATCCAACACCGGATTAAAAAGCAAATCAGTAACTCCTATGGTGATTAAGCCTGAGTCGTCGCTAAGTGTTAACACTTCATAGTTATTAAGCTCCAGAAGTTTTGTGATAAAATCGGCACGTTCACTGGAGACACTACTCTCTGCAACAACACACATCTTACCAGCCATTTCAATAATAACGGGAGTAACTTTATTTAGCATAACATAAAAATTATAAACCAGAACTAACTGAAACCAAGTATTCAAAAATAACACTTGCAAAACCTGTAACAACCAAACCAACCATACAAATAGCAACACTTAAAGCCATGTACGGTTTTGCTTTAAAGGTGGCAATGGGTGAGTCGGTTTTTTCGATAAACATGGCTTTTACAGGCAATAGATAATAATATAACGAGATGGTAGCATTTACCACCGCTACAAATAGCAACCAATAATACCCTTGTGAAGCCGCTGCATTAAATAAAAATAGTTTTCCAAAAAATCCAGCAACTGGTGGTATACCAGCTAATGAAAACAAAGCCAGCATAAGCGCCAAACTCAACTTAGGATTTGTAGCATATAAACCTCTATAATCTGCAATGGTTTCCTTTCCTGTTTGAGCAGAAATAATGGCCACAACACCAAAAGCGCCTAAATTGGAAAAAATATAAATGAGTAAAAAGTAAATCACACTCCCCATTCCAATAGCACTCTGACCTAAAATACCTAACATTATAAAACCAGCTTGTGCGATACTTGAATAGGCTAAAAAGCGTTTTAGGTTTTGTTGCCTCAAAGCAAAAAGATTACCAATGGTCATTGTAATCACAGATAACATCACTAATATTTGAGTCCAAATAGCAGAGGTAGCTCCAAAAACGTTATACAACACAAACGTGAAAATAAAAATGGCGGCTCCTTTAGATACAACAGATAAATAAGAGGTGACCGCAATTGGTGAACCTTGATAAACGTCGGCCGTCCAAAAATGGAAAGGCGCTAAAGATATTTTAAAAGCCATACCTGTGATAAAGAATATCATTCCCAACATGGATAACGAATTGAGTGTGATTAATTCTTTTATCTCAGAGAAATAGATGGAACCTGTAGTGCCATAAATCATAGACAAACCATACAATAATAAACCAGTTGAAAGAGCTGATGATAAAATAAGTTTTATACCCGCTTCAGCCGAATTATTCTTTAAACGGTCAAAGGCTGCCAACGCTGCTATTGGAATAGTAGCTAACTCTAAACCTAGATAAAACATCAAAAAATCACCCGAAGAAATCATAAAATTCATACCTATTAAAGTAGCAAATACCAAGAGGTAAAATTCTAAAACACGGTTTTTATTGTGGGGATGTTTAATCCATTCTGTTGATTGAAGAAAAACAATCAGTGTGGCTAAATCAAGTATTAATTTCATTGCCATTCGTAAGGCATCATTCTGATACATACCACCGAATATAATACCTGTCTTTCCAAAAATCAATCCAACAACACCAGCTCCGAGGATCAAAGCAAAAGCTAGAGGTATAAATTTATATTTTGATTTCTCATCGCTAAATATTTCACTAATCAAAAGAATAATTAGCGCTGCAATTAATGCGAGCTCATGGCTCATTGTTAATATCTCAGTTAGTCCCATTGTGTTCTATTCTATAAATCAAATAGTAGGTAAAATTATAATACACTTAATAGCTTGTTCGCCACTGGTGCCAAACTATCAAATATTAAATTGTAAAGCCAAATCGGATAAATACCAACCGCAGCAACTGCAAGAAGTAGAGTTAAGGTGCTGATTTTTTCATACCAAGTAGCATCTTTCATGCTTAGATACTCCTCGTTTTTAATAGGGCCTAAAAGTAAGACGCCAACAACTCGTAATATATATACGGCCGTAACCACAATGGCGGAGATAGCTACAATAGTTGCCACACGATGAAACATATCACCATGCTGAAAAGCACCCACAAAAATGGTCATTTCCGCCACAAACCCACTTAAACCAGGTAAACCTAAAGATGCAAAACCAGCAATCATATACACTACTGCCAAAAACGGAATCACCTTCATTAAACCACCCATTTCATGAATATTACGAGTGTGAGTACGAGAATATATCATACCTATTAATGCGAAGAATAAAGCCGTCATCAAACCATGAGAAATCATCTGCAAAACAGCACCATCCATGGCGGTTTGGTTCATCATCAATAAACCAAAAATAACCAAACCACAATGACTCACTGAAGAGTAGGCATTGATAAACTTCAAATCATTTTGCCAGATAGCACCAAAAGCACCGTAAATAACACTAGTTCCTGTTAGAATAATAAATATCCAAGCTTGTTCTTGAGCAGCTTGTGGCATCAAATACATGGCCACTCGCAAAATACCATAACCACCTAGTTTCATTAATACACCAGCATGAAGCATCGATACAGCTGTTGGTGCCGAAGCATGTCCATCTGGCGACCACGTGTGAAAAGGAAAGAGAGCGCCTAAGACACCAAAACCTAAAAATGCAAATGGAAAAAAGAAACGCTGCGCCTCCACCTTCATAGGGTGTTTAGCTAATTCAAGTAAGTTAAAACTAACAGTACCATCACCAGCACCATAATAAATACCAAATAACGCCACAATAAGTAAAGCAGATCCCCCCATCAACATAAGGGTTAATTTCATAGCTGAATACTCCTTTGGACCTGTACCCCATATACCTATGAGTAAATACATTGGAATAACGGCTATCTCATAATATAAGAACATGGTAAACAAGTCGATGGAGATAAAAAATCCAAACACACCCGTTGCCAATAATATCAAAGCGATAAAAAATTCTTTTTGCAAATACTCTAACTCCCAAGAAGCAAAGATACCTGCAAATACCACAATGCCAGTTAAAAGTAACATGGCAGCAGAAATACCATCAATACCAATAGAATAATGAATATTGAGAGACGGAAACCATGTGTAATTAGTCATCAAAACCATCTCATCAGTCACACCACTGGCTCTAAGAGCCTGATATAGACTCATAATTACGATGGTTACAATTAACTGTGAAAACATCCCCGTTGCACAAACCCAACGAACCGCTTTCATATTTTTAGAAAAGATTACCCCTACAATGGTTAATAGAGGAATAATTATAAGTAGATGAAGTGGATTCATAACTATCTAATTCTTTAGTTAAGCAGATACAACATAAATAATACAAGAGCACCAGCACCAGCCGCAAAAAAAGCAGCATATTCTGATAATTGTCCCGATTGCAATCCTTTAATTTTTTCAGAGGCTTTATTGGTAATGGCCGCCATCAAATCCATGGTAGCATCAATCACATGTTTATCAAACCAAGCTATAGGTCTCGACACATAATTAAACAAGATGCGTTTGGTAACAAACAGATACACTTCATCGATATAAAACTTATGATAGACCGTGGTATAAACAACGCCCAACTGATTTGATAATTTTGTAGGCACATCACTCTTTTTACGGTATAGAAACCAAGCTGCTCCAATCCCTACGAATCCAATAGCAACGGAAGCTGCAGCAATTGGAAAGTGTAGATGAGTGTGAAATGGCAACAAATCCGAAGTTACCAAGGTGTTAAATGGAATGTAACCAGCAAAGATAGATGCAAATGCCAAAATCATTAAAGGGATGGTCATAATGAGTGGTGACTCGTGAGGTGTATGATGATACTGTTTATCTTTTCCCCAAAAAACACTAAAATATAAACGAAACATATAAAATGCAGTTAACCCAGCCACTATGTATTCAATCGTAAACAGAAATTTACTGTGTTCAAAAGCAGCCACCAATATTTCATCTTTACTAAAGAAACCCGCAAAAAATGGCACACCAGAAATAGATAAACAAGCTATTAAGAAGGTGGTGTGTGTAATTGGCAAATACTTACGCAAACCTCCCATATCACTCATTAAATTACTATGCACTGCATGAATCACCGAACCTGCACCCAAAAACAATAAGGCCTTAAACATAGCGTGGGTAAAGAGATGAAACATAGAAGCCATATAACCAAGTCCCTGTTCACCCCCGTAGCCCGAAACGCCAAGAGCCAACATCATATACCCAATTTGAGAAAGGGTAGAAAAAGCAAGAATACGTTTTATATCGTTTTGTGTGATGGCTATGACGGCTGCAAACAAGGAAGTAAATCCTCCCACATAAGCAATGACCTCCTGAACACCTGGTGCGTATAAATGATATACAACAAATAAACGAGCCACCAAATAAACACCAGCCACAACCATTGTCGCAGCATGAATAAGTGCTGACACAGGTGTTGGTCCTTCCATGGCATCGGGCAACCAAATATGTAATGGAAACATAGCCGATTTACCAGCACCCCCAATAAAGATTAAAATCATGGCCCAAGAAACAACCGAAAA
>QKIO01000091.1 GCA_003251015.1 Bacteroidales bacterium | reverse complement strand
ACTCAAATCCCTGCGGCGGCCATAGAGCGTTTCCACATAGCCCATTTGACTGGCTTTAACCACACAATCCTCCATGTAATTTTTAACACCCGGAAAACTCTCAAAATAACCATCTATAATCTCCTTAGCCTCTTTTCGAGGGATCGACAAGCGTTCTGCCAATCCAAAGGCTGAAATGCCGTAAATAATACCAAAATTGGCCGTCTTAGCCTTCCGACGCATATCACTAGTTACATCATCTAAAGACACCTTAAAAATCTTAGCTGCTGTAGCCGCATGAATATCCTCTTTATTATTAAAAGCCTGTATCATATCTTCATCCTCGCTAAAGTGAGCCATCAAACGCAACTCCACCTGCGAGTAATCCGCCGATAAAAACACGTGAGCGTCATCAGAGGCCGTAAACGCCTTCCTTAACTCACGTCCATTTTCATCACGGATGGGAATATTTTGAAGATTGGGATTGGTACTGCTCAAGCGCCCAGTCACCACAATAGCCTGATTGTAACTTGTATGAAGTCTATTAGTAACACTATTAATTAACTTGGGCAGAGCTTCCACGTAGGTATTCAACAACTTAGTTAATCCTCTATGCGATAACAAAGCCGTTATAATGGGATGTTTATCAACCAGTTTCTGTAAGGTATCTTCACTGGTACTATACTGTCCCGTTTTTGTTTTTTTAGCCTTATCGTCAATCTTCAGATGATCAAATAAAATTTCACCCACCTGTTTTGGACTCGCCATATTAAACGGTTTACCCGCTAGCTGTTCTATTTCTTGTTCGAGGGCATCAATTTGATTTTTAAGCACAATGGCATAGTCACTTAAAGCCACATCATCCAACTTCACCCCTTCAAACTCCATGTTGGCCAACACCGTAACAAGAGGCATCTCAATCTTATAAAACAAGTCCTTAATGGCACTTGTTTCTAATTCCTTTTTAAACTTCACACTTAAGCGTAAGGTAATATCTGCATCCTCAGCCGCATAATCTTTGGCCTGTTCCACAGGCACATCACGCATGTTACCTTGATTCTTACCTTTAGCACCAATAAGAGCTTCAATAGACACCGGTGAATAAGCCAAATGAGTCACCGCCATGGCATCCATATTACTCTTTTGTCCTGGGTATAATAAGTGATGAGCCACCATGGTATCAAACAAAACACCCCTAACGTCTACCCCATATTGCTTCAACATCAGAATGTCGTACTTAATATTTTGCCCCACCTTTTCCGACGAAGCAGATTCAAATATCGCTTTAAATAAAGCCAGTAAAACATTCGCTTCTTGCCTGTTGGCAGGCACAGGAACATAATAAGCCTCCCCTTCTTTCCACGCAAAGGACAAGCCCACCAATTCGGCATTCATGGCATCCACAGAGGTAGTTTCGGTATCAAAACAAAAACTGCTTTGCACACTTAAATCAGCCCTTAAAGAAGCTAATGCCATCTCATTATCAATCAATATATACTGATGGGTAACATCATCTAACGTTTGAGTTGTAGAAACAGGAATATAAACATCCTGCGTAACCGGTGATGAAGAAACACTTACTGGCGCATCAAACAAACTACCCTGCACAGGCGCAGCCTTACCAAACAACAGGTTAATGCGACTCCCCATATTACGAAACTCCAACTCATCCAACAACTGATTAAGTGCCGGTAGGTTAGGCGCTTCAAACACCAAGTCGGTTTCGTTAAATTCCACCGGCACATCCAAACAGATAGTAGCCAAGTAATACGACTGCTCTACTTGCTCTTTAAAAGTAATTAAATTCTCTTTTAACTTGCCTTTGAGTTCGTTTACATGTTCGTAAATACCAGGGATAGAATCATAGGCCGCAATTAATTCTTTGGCTCGTTTCTCACCCACGCCAGGACAACCCGGAATGTTATCCGCCGAATCGCCCCAAAGTCCAAGAATATCAATCACTTGTTTAGGATGTTGAACCGAAAACGCCTCCTTCACCTGCTCCACACCCAAAATATCGATATCGTTGCCATTACTACGTGGCTTATACATAAATACCTTATCGTTCACCAACTGCATGTAATCCTTATCGGGTGTCACCATATAAGTAGTATATCCTGCAGCAGCAGCCTTCACCGACAAGGTACCAATCACATCATCCGCCTCAAACCCATCTATCACAAGCACCGGAATGTTCATGGCTTCAATCAATTGTTTGATGTAAGGCACCGAATTTTTTATATCCTCAGGCGTAGCATCCCGATTAGCTTTATAGGAAGGAAATTGATCGTGACGAAACGTAGGTCCCGATGGGTCAAACACCACAGCGATGTGAGTCGGTTTTTCTTTACTAAGGATTTCCAACAAGGCGTTGGTAAACCCAAATATAGCGGAAGTATTGAGTCCTTTAGAATTGATGCGAGGCGAACGAATAAACCCATAATAAGCTCTAAAGATAAGAGCATAAGCATCTAAGAGGTACAGTTTCTTTTCTGAATTGGATGTCATCTGAATAATTTTTCCTAAAGATAGAAAACATTATTCACACACCCATTTCAAAAAGGTGGACTTAATGAATTGCCTAAAATTTATACAATAACGAAAAACAAAAACAAGATCTCACATCCTTCAAATAAAAAAGGAGAAAAGAAAAACCAACTATAATAATATATTAGTATAAATAAAGTTACACCATCTACTTAAACCAATACATCATATATTATCAGAAGCAAACCACTCTGCAAAACTATTGGCCGTTTCATTCAGCTTAAGACTATGTAAAGTCACCCCATTACTTAAACGAGGTTGGATACGCTTCACAAAATCAAGTAACATATTCTCACAAGTAGGTTGATAATCAACCAATTCGAAGCGATCGGTCATCTGTGGTAACTGAGCCAATTGTTGAGCGGGCGCCTCTTTTGACAACACCAAGGTATGGTCTAAACGATTCACAATTTCGTCCATCACAATACGCTTTAAATCACCAAAATCAATAACCATACCTAACTTAGTACTTGAAGCATCAGTAATCGGTTCTCCAAGAACAGTAACCGCCAAAATATACGAATGACCATGAATGTTTTTGCATAAGCCGTCGTAATTCCACAGGGCATGCGCCATTTCAAACCTAAATTCTTTTGTTAATCTTATCTTAGCCATCTATCTATACTTTACAAGGTGATACGAAATTGATATTAATGAGAAATACTGCATTTACTAACGCAGTCGATAATATTACGCAAACTATCGTGTTTAAGATAATAATACGTATTTTTTCCTTCGCGCTGACTAGCCAAAACACCTTTATCTTTTAAGATACCCAAATGGTGAGAAGCCGTGGATTGTTCAATCTGAAGGCTTTGATGTATCTCCGTAACTGTTAATCGATTACCTTCTTCGAGATGCGTTAAAATAGCTATTCGTAACGGGTGAGCAATGGCGCGTAACATCCCTGCGGCTCGCTCCAACATCTCAATGTCTAAATCTTTTACTTTTATCTCTACTGTCATGGTATAGTTTTTAACGAACTCAGCGAACCAACTTCTTAAAAGCGCGAAAATTGCAACTACAAAAATATTTAAATATTTAGATAATATCAATATATACGAATAAATCGCGATAAATTTCTAAATTTGGGGTGATTTGTTTACCGCATAAAGCACAAAGAAAAGTAGAATGGGCATAGCAGAAATCACCGCTCCGATTAAAGGCGAAATGACAAAATTTGAACCCTATTTCAGGGCTCAACTAAAAACAAAAATACCCTTGTTGGATATTATTACCAACTACGTATTGCGTCGCAAAGGCAAGCAGATGAGACCGATGCTTGTGTTTTTAAGCGCCAAATTAAATGGTGAGATAAGTGACTCTACCTACGTGGCAGCCACCCTCATCGAATTGTTACATACCGCCACCCTTATCCATGACGATGTGGTGGATGAAACCTATCAACGTCGTGGCTTTTTCTCCATCAATGCACTTTGGAAATCAAAAATAGCCGTGTTGGTTGGTGATTTCTTTTTATCTAAGGGACTCAGTACCGCCTTAGAAAATGACCAAATAGCCGTTTTAAAAGTAGTTTCCCATGCAGTTACTGAAATGAGTGAGGGCGAATTATTACAAATTGAAAAATCGCGCAAACTAGACATTACCGAAGCAGTCTATTACGAAATTATATTAAAGAAAACAGCCACTCTCATAGCCGCTTGCACATCTGCAGGTGCACTATCTGTTGAAGCAGATGCAAGCAAACTACAAGCCATGAAGTCGTTTGGTGAAAACCTAGGTATCGCCTTTCAGATTAAAGACGATCTTTTTGACTTTGAGAAAACCAGTTTAATTGGTAAACCAACAGGCAACGACATCAAAGAAAAGAAGTTAACCCTTCCTTTAATACATGCCCTACAAACCACTGACACGAAACAACGTAAACACATCCTATCGCTCATTCGTCGTCATCACAAAAACGAACAAAAAGTACAAGAAATAATCACCTTTGTGAAAGCATCAGGTGGATTGGAATATGCTCACCAACGCATGATGGAATACAGTCAAAAAGCACTACAATGCCTTGATATATATCCTGAAAGCCAGACCAAACAGGCATTAATCAACATGGTAGCATACACCACGAGCCGTCAGAAATAACCAGCATTTAAGTGTAAATACATAAACAACAAAGGCGTTTTACAAGAGGTAAAACGCCTTTTATATTGATACAAACTACTAATAATACTTAACCTCCCGATTCACTCCAGTCTCCACCAGCGTTAAGGCACTTAACAAACCATTTGCCAAACGACTAGCCCCAATACGAAACCACTCACTGGTCAACCATTCTTCACCCAGGATGTGTTTAACCAAACCGTAATACACCAATGCATCGGCCACAGTACTAATACCACCAGCAGGTTTAAAACCCACCCTTCTACCCGTTTGGCTATGATAGGCTTTAATGGCTTTTAACATCACATACGCCGCTTCATAGGAGGCTGCGGGTTGCTGTTTGCCAGTAGAAGTCTTTATGAAATCGGCACCACTTTCCATAGCCAACATACTAGCCGTCCATATATCTTGTGCCGTTTTTAAAGCGCCTGTTTCAAGTATCACTTTAAGATGCAAATCACCCATAACCGACTTAATAGCCGCTAATTCGTGACTAACAAACTCATAATTACCATCCAAAAACTCCCCTACCGAAATC
>QKIO01000340.1 GCA_003251015.1 Bacteroidales bacterium | reverse complement strand
TGCTTCTAAGGGTGCTTCCTGCGAGGATTGCGCCAAACGTTTTTTTAGCTGGCAACAGCCATGACAGGAGGAATTTTCAACATCTTTCTCTACACAGAGATTCTTAGCGATATAGCTTTGATTCATCTTAAAACTCACAAAAATTAGGGTATGCTGACATCCAACACTAAAAATGTGAGTTATAATAAGGGCTATGATTATTCGATGTAGAAACACAAGTAGATTCAACTTTGATATTCAGGTAACAAAGAAACCAAAAATCATCAGAACTAAACAAATAAAAAAGGGATGAACCTAAAAAACGATTCATCCCTCCTAAAAACTATATAAGTTTGATTAAATCAAACCTTTTTCCTTTAATAACACTTCCATCTCTTGTTGAACTTCAACGGCTGCAAGACGAGCTTTTTCGGCAAAGTCCGACTCACTACTTGCGTAGATAATACCACGACTGGAGTTGACCAACAACCCACATTTAGCATTCAACCCATTAGCAGCCACTTCTTGCAAACTACCACCTTGTGCACCTACACCAGGCACTAACAAAAAGTGATTTGGAATAATTTTACGTATATCAGCTAACATTTCGGCCTTAGTCGCTCCTACAACATACATCAAGTTATCTTCAGTACCCCACTGAGCACTTTTTTTAATTACCTTTTCATAAAGTTTCTCGCCATCTTCGGTCATAAACTGAAAATCGAAAGCCCCTTTATTAGATGTTAAAGCCAATAGAATTACCCATTTATCAACATAAGTAAGAAACGGTTTAACCGAATCTTCACCCATATATGGAGCAACAGTCACCGAGTCAAACTCCATGGTGTCAAAAAACGCTTTGGCATACATGGCCGAGGTATTTCCAATATCACCACGCTTAGCATCAGCAATAATAAAAATATCGGGATACTTATATTTTAAATAATTAACGGTCTTCTCAAGCGAGTTCCAACCACTCACACCCAAACTTTCGTAAAAAGCTAAATTTGGTTTATAAGCCACAGTCACATCATGGGTGGCGTCAATAATTTGTTTGTTAAACGCAAACACAGGGTCAGTGGTATCTAATAAATAGCGAGGTATTTTATTAATATCGGTATCTAAACCCACGCACAAAAAGCTTTTCTTCTTGCGAATATTTTCAAAAAGTTCTTGAGATGTCATATCTAAAAATTTAGCTTACTAATTACAATTCACTTGCTTTCAAACGCTCCGAATTTTCTTCAATCACCAACTTATCAATGATGGTTTGAATATCGCCATCCATCACAGCCGAAAGGTTGTACATGGTTAAATTGATCCGGTGGTCGGTCATTCTACCTTGAGGGTAGTTATAAGTACGGATTTTAGCCGAACGGTCACCTGATGACACCATTGTTTTACGGTGTTGAGAAATCTCGTCGATGTATTTCTGATATTCAAGATTGTACAAACGTGTTCTCAACTCAGCCATGGCTTTATCAAGGTTTTTAAGCTGTGATTTCTGATCCTGACAAGTAACCACCAGTCCAGAAGGAATATGCGTTAAACGAATAGCCGAATAAGTGGTATTCACCGACTGCCCACCTGGACCTGATGAACAATAGGTATCTTTACGAATATCTTCTGTTCTTAAATCAATATCAAACTCTTCTGCTTCGGGTAATACAGCCACGGTAGCAGCCGAAGTATGCACGCGTCCTTGGGTCTCGGTTTGCGGTACCCGTTGCACACGGTGTACACCCGATTCGTATTTTAAAGTGCCATACACACGGTCGCCCGTAACAGTCATCACAATCTCTTTATAGCCACCCGAAGTGCCATGGTTAAGGTGAGTTACCTCCATGCGCCAGCCTTTTTCTTCGATATACTTACTATACATGCGGAAAAGGTCGCCAGCAAAAATACTAGCTTCATCACCACCAGTACCAGCACGAATCTCGAGCACTGCATTTTTAGCATCTTGAGGGTCGGAAGGGATTAACAACAACTTTATTTCTTCTTCCATTAATGGCACCTGTTCTTCCAGCTCTTCAATTTCGGCTTTAGCCATTTCGCGCATCTCTGGGTCTGTTTCACCCTTAAGCATTTCGCGTGCAGAAACTAAATTATCTAAGGTGTTTTTAAATCGCTTACGCGCTTCTACCACCTTACCCAGTTCTTTGTATTCTTTGGTGAGTTTGATGTATTTCTGGGTGTCGGAAATAATATCAGGATTGGTAATCTGTTCAGACACTTCTTCAAACCTAAGGCGTATGCCTTCTAGTTTTTCGAGCAATGAATTTTCGTGTAACATATGTTGTTTAAATAATAATCGGTTATGTTGTATAATGCAAGATATTAATATTCAAAGCATCCAAACTCGCTGGTGATGGTTAATTTTTTAGTAGCCGAAGCCTCTACCCTACCCACTATTTTAGCATCGATATTAAACGACTTACTGATATCAATAATTTGTTGAGCTTTTTCTGGCGACACATAAAACTCGTAACGGTGCCCCATATTAAATACGGTGTACATTTCTTTCCACTCTGTACCCGACTGTTCGTGTATCAACTTAAATAATGGCGGAACGGGAAAAAGATTATCCTTGATAACATGTACATCACCCACAAAATGAAGCACTTTTGTTTGCGCACCACCAGAGCAATGCACCATACCATGAATATGGCTACGCATTTCATCAAGCACACGTTTTACAACAGGTGCATAGGTACGTGTTGGCGATAAAACCAATTTACCCGCATCCAAAGAAACACCTTCTACCTTATCGGTCAGTTTACATTTGCCCGAATACACTAAATCTTTAGGCACTGCGGCATCGTAACTCTCGGGATATTTCTCGGCTAAGTAATGAGCAAACACATCGTGACGAGCAGATGTTAATCCATTGCTACCCATGCCACCATTGTATTCTTTTTCGTAGGTCGCTTGTCCTGATGAAGCCAAACCAACAATCACATCGCCAGGTTGGATGGTATGATTAGAGATAACATCAGAGCGTTTCATGCGACATGTAACAGTGCTATCAACAATAAGGGTACGCACAATATCACCCACATCGGCCGTTTCGCCACCCGTAGGGAAGATAGAGATGCCCATCTCGCGCAGCTCAGCCAACAGCTCATCAGTACCACTGATAATAGCCGAAATAACTTCGCCAGGAATAAGATTTTTATTACGTCCTATGGTTGATGAAACCAAGATATTATCGGTAGCACCCACACAAAGTAAGTCGTCCACATTCATGATAATCGCATCTTGGGCAATGCCTTTCCAAACACTCAAATCGCCTGTTTCCTTCCAGTACATATAAGCCAACGACGACTTAGTACCAGCACCATCGGCATGCATAATATTACAATACGCATCATCGCCCCCAATAATATCGGGGATAACTTTACAGAACGCTTGAGGAAAAATTCCTTTGTCAATATTTTTGATGGCGTTATGCACATCTTCTTTGGAGGCCGACACGCCTCGTTGGTTGTATCTTGAATCTGAACTCACAAGTAACGATTTTTCAGGTTTTTACCTTTAAAGTGCCCAAAAGTAATACAATCTTTTGATTAAACCATGGATAAGAATGTAGTGCATAGACCTAGTCCTTTTAAAAATCAAACAACAAAAGACACCAAATAAACAAACAGTGGCGGTTGCCCTACTGTCTTAGAAGTAAAAGTGATATCGAACGACAGCCTTGAGTGGCAGCCCTAACATCTTCACTATAAAAAACCACTCTACATCATCAAAAAAGGGTACCGTTCGAAAGTGTGAAATTTGTAGATGACGTGTTACGCCTCAGGGCAAATAGAGAATACTATGGTGTACAAACCCCTGAACACTTTAGTTTTTTAGTATGATAGCAAATGAGCTATTTATTTCTCAATATCCAGTTTTCAATCTTAATATTCGACATGCGTTCAAATTCTCGCACATTCTCAGTAACCATTATCAATTCTTTTTCAATCGCAGTACACCCAATTAACAAATCAAAATCACTGATCATAATCCCATTCTTTCTTAATCTAGCCTTCTCTTTTCCATAGAGACTTATCGCATCGAAGATTGGTAAAATAGTCACTTGTTGTGAGAACTTGTCAATTAAATTGTGATTCTTTTGAGGTGTTAAGCTATTTTCAGCTCCAAAAACTAATTCGGCAAGTGATATTTCAGAGATTGCACAATTATCTAATCCCACGCCATCAAACTTTTCAAAAAGCTCAAACTTCCCCCTAAAAAAACGGATGCAGATATTAGTATCCAGTAAATATTTCATTAGAAGTCTGTCAGTTTGTTATTATCAATACGTGAATTCCTAATTTCTGTGTTGATTTCATCAGAACTCCTTGAGTCCTCCCAAGCACCAAATAAACTTTTCAAATCAAACTTTTTTTCATCTACCACCTCAATAGATTCCGTTAACTTAATAATCAATTTCTTTTTTGAACTATTATCAAGTCTAACTAAAAACCCAAAATACTTGTCAATTGCTCTATTTGTCAATACCATGCTCATAGTCATAATTTTAAAGTCAAATATACAAAACTTTCTTATAAATACAGACTTACGCATATCTGCCACCTACCTACACACCCTTCAAAATTCACACCACATAAATCACTCAATAACATTGTAAAACATTGAGTGCGATAGCATCACACTCACGTAAATTAATATATTTGTAATAACCTAAAACCAAATCGAAACATGCCCATCAAACAACACACCATCCACATAAACACCCATAGCCTTTGGGGTAAAACAACCGAACACACCTTTTGTGGCCATCTGCAGCAAATCATTAGAGCCACCAACGAACCTAAACGCCCAAAGTGTGGCGCACCCAATTACAACGTTCGCAAACCGATAGACTAATAATAAGACCTAGATAAAATAAATCTCGAATAAATTGTAACATAACACAGTCTAACCCATCACTAACCCTGTAAGACCCATGGCCAAACAAAAGAAAAAATCCAACAACCATCAAGCCGATAAACAATTGGCAGCTCAGTGCCGTAGCGCTTTCTTTGGCAAAATGAAACACATCATCGACAACGTGTGCGGCACAGACATTTACCCTTTAATACCCCCCGAAACGCTAAACCTAATTTATTTATACCGTAACACTCCGTTTAAGATTATGGCTGCGCCCAATCATAAAATACCACCTATCTATTTAATAGATATGAAAGCCATATTGCCCAACATTTTAAAAAGAGAAACCATCACCTTATC
>QKIO01000187.1 GCA_003251015.1 Bacteroidales bacterium | reverse complement strand
AAGTAGTAATTGCTCATATAAGGCGATGTTTTCTAAACCGATGGATTCAACGTAATCAATAGCTGCGCCCAAGCCAATGGCGCCGCTATAATCGGGGGTGCCTGCTTCAAATTTGTAGGGTAACTCGTTAAAGGTGGTTCCGCTAAACGATACGGTTTGAATCATCTCACCACCACCTTGATAAGGCACCATTTTATTGAGCCATTCTTCCTTGCCATACAATACGCCAATGCCAGTTGGGCCGTACAGTTTGTGTCCACTAAACACATAAAAATCGCAATCTAATGCTTGCACATCTATCTTCACGTGCTGAATGGCTTGTGCGCCATCAATCATCACAGGTATGTTATGAGCATGGCATGTTTGTATAATGTGTTTTATTGGGTTGATGGTGCCCAAAGCGTTAGAAATATGAGCAACAGCGACTAACTTCGTTTTGCTGTTAAGCATTTCCTCAAAGCCGTCAAGTATTAATTCGCCTTCGTCATTTATTGGGATGACTTTTAATACAATGCCAATGCGTTTTTCGAGTAATTGCCAAGGGACTATGTTTGAGTGGTGTTCGAGTTCCGAAACAATTACCTCGTCCCCTGCTTTTAGAAATGTTTCACCAAACGAACTGGCAATAAGATTAATGGATTCGGTGGTGCCGCGCGTGAATATCACTTCATGGCTGTGAGGTGCATTTATGAATTTCTGCACTTTAGTACGTGCCAATTCATGAGCCTCTGTACTCACGTTACTCAAATAGTGTACGCCACGGTGTATGTTGCTGTTGTAATCTGTGTAAACCTTTGCAATTGCGTCAATGACCTGTTGTGGTTTTTGATTGGTTGCCGCATTGTCAAAATAGGCCAATGGCTTCCCATGAACGGTGATGTTAAGGATAGGGAAATCTTCACGTATCTTTTGTATGTCTATGCTCATGGTTGTCTTTTTGCTTGGGAAACACATTTGTATTATAAAACCGGGTTAGTCTACTTGAAGAGTAGTTTTTAACCCGGTTGTTTGTTTGATTTTATAGATTATCCGCAACTCATTTGGCCATCTGCACCACATGCTACGCAAGAGTCACACTTGTCAAAGTCGCCTCTGAAACGTCGTTCTGTTAGTCCTTTGATTTGTTCTTTTAAAGCTTCCACTTTAATTTTCTCCAACACCTCATAGGCAAACGCATACATCAATAAAATACGTGCTTCGCTAGGATTAATGCCTCGTGCACGTAAATAAAACATGGCGTCGTCATCTAACTGACCAATGGTAGCGCCATGGCTACATTTAACGTCATCCGCATAAATTTCGAGCTGCGGCTTGGTGTTCATCTTGGCGCTTTCGCATAGTATTAAGTTATTGTTGCTCTGGTATGCATTGGTTTTTTGAGCATCTTTTCTAACGAGTACTTTACCTGTGAAGCAACCCACCGACGAATCATCCATCACTCCTTTAAATAGTTCATGGCTCACACAATTAGGGTAAGCATGGTCTACAAAAGTGAAGTTGTCAACGTGTTGGTTCTTATCTAATAAATACAGACCGTTCATGTGGCTTTCACAAAACTCATCGTCCATTTTTATTTTGATGTTGTTACGAGCAAAACCAGCGTGTAAGGTTAAGTGGTTAGTCTGTAAAACAGTATGTTTTTTCTGACTAGCATAATAACCAGCTACCTGCGTGGTGAAGTTATGTTGGTTTTGGATGTTGTACATATCCAAAATACTATGCTCATTAGCAAATAACTCCGTTACCGTATTGATTACATACTTTTGTGTTGATAAGGTGTGTTCGCACAACATCACTTTTAACTGGCTGTTTTCATCCGCAATAATTAAGTTGCGTTGAAATACCAAACGGTCTGAGTCGCCCGTCATGATATTGACAATCTGAATGGGTTTGTCAACCACCACACCTTTAGGTATGTATACAAAAGCACCATCTTGAGCAAAAGCAGTGTTCATAGCTGCTAATCCATCACTACCGATAGGCGTACGGGTACCATAATATTTTTCGAAAAGAGCTGGATTTTCTTTGGCTTTCTCTAATAAACTCCCTACAATAACACCTTTAGGCAAAAGAGATATATCGTTTTGATGCGAATACCACCCGTTGACCATAAAAATATTATAGGTATTTAACGCAGGCACTTCACAATTAAACGTTGCTGTAACACCTGCTTGAGCGGCATCGTTAGATAAGGCTAAGTTAAAATCACCCTTAAAAAACGGCTGTAAGTTACTGTATTTATAATCTTCTACTTTATTAGAGGGGATGCCTAACTTTTTAAACGACTCCATTGCTTCTAAGCGTAAAGCGTTCATTTTATCAGGTGCACCAGCTTGCAAGGTTGATAAATGTTCATCAAACAATGCTGTATATTCCTCTTGCAGATTAACGACTCGGCAAGTTATATTCATACTATTTTTTTTTATCCGATGAAATTCAGTTAGTCTTCAAACTCTTTTTTGATCCAGTCGTATCCTTTTTCTTCCAACTCAAGGGCTAATTCTTTACCTCCTGTTTTCACAATGCGTCCTTTGTATAATACGTGCACAAAATCTGGTACTATATAATCTAACAAACGTTGGTAGTGGGTGATGACGATGGTTGCATTTTCTTTGGTTTTTAGTTTGTTAACCCCATTAGCTACAATACGTAAGGCATCAATATCTAAGCCCGAATCTGTTTCATCCAAAATAGCTAGTTTATGTTCTAACATAGCCATCTGAAAAATTTCATTTTTCTTTTTCTCTCCACCAGAAAATCCTTCGTTTACCGAACGGTTGGTTAGGTTAGAGTCTATTTCAACCAAGTTTTTCTTGTCGCGCATTTTCTTTAAAAAGTCGCTCGCAGAAAGAGGTTCTAAGTTATTGTATTTGCGGTGTTCGTTTAATGCTGTACGCATAAAATTGACCATGCTCACCCCCGGTATCTCAATAGGGTATTGAAAGCTAAGGAATACGCCCTCGCGAGCTCTGTCTTCTGGGGGAAGCGCTAAGAGGTCTTTGCCGTTAAATGTAACAGTGCCTTCGCTCACTTCAAATTTATCATTTCCTGCAAGTACAGATGATAAGGTGCTTTTTCCAGCGCCGTTTGGTCCCATAATAGCGTGTACCTCTCCAGCTTTAATCTCTAGATTGATGCCACGTAATATTTCTTTATTATCTATTTTGGCGTGTAAGTCTTTTATTACTAACATATGATGCTTGGTATTATTTACAATGATTGATGATTATCCGACACTTCCTTCAAGGCTTATTTGTAAAAGTTTTTGTGCTTCAACAGCAAACTCCATAGGCAGCTGATTGATCACTTCTTTTACATAACCGTTAACAATTAGAGCTACTGCATCTTCGGTGCTTAATCCACGCTGGTTGCAGTAGAATATCTGGTCCTCACCAATTTTTGATGTGGTGGCCTCGTGTTCTATTTTTGCGGTGTTATTTATTACTTCGATGTATGGAAAAGTATGTGCTCCACATTGGTCGCCCAATAAAAGAGAATCACATTGACTAAAGTTCCTGGCATTTTCAGCTTTCTTAGCCACTTTTACCAATCCGCGGTAGCTGTTCTGACTGCGGCCTGCCGATACACCTTTAGACACAATTAGACTTCGTGTGTTTTTACCCAAATGAATCATTTTGGTGCCAGTGTCTGCCTGCTGGTAGTTGTTGGTTACTGCCACACTGTAAAACTCACCCACCGAATGATCGCCTTGTAATATACAGCTAGGGTATTTCCATGTTACAGCACTTCCTGTTTCTACTTGAGTCCACGATACTTTGGAGTAATCGCCTTTGCAAATAGCACGTTTTGTAACAAAGTTATAGATACCACCCTTACCTTCTTTATTTCCTGGATACCAATTCTGTACTGTTGAATATTTCACTTCAGCACGTTCCATGGTAATTATCTCAACGATGGCCGCATGAAGCTGATTTTCATCACGCATTGGAGCTGTACAGCCTTCA
This sequence comes from Bacteroidales bacterium, assembly GCA_003251015.1. Taxonomy (GTDB): domain Bacteria; phylum Bacteroidota; class Bacteroidia; order Bacteroidales; family Marinilabiliaceae; genus SZUA-582. The sequence continues at coordinate 1,269 of QKIO01000187.1, read as the reverse complement.
AGATAACTTACATAACTATCGTCGTCGGCAATGATTAATGTGCGTTCAAATTGGCCGGTATTCATGGCGTTAATCCTAAAATAGGTTGATAACTCCATGGGGCAACGTACGCCTTTGGGTATGTACACAAACGAACCATCACTAAAAACGGCTGCGTTAAGTGCTGCAAAGTAATTGTCGCCATGAGGCACTACCGAACCTAAGTATTTTTTGATTAGGTCGGGATACTCTGCTACCGCTTCGCTGATGGAACAAAAGATAATGCCTTTTTCAGCTAAAGTCTCCTTATAGGTAGTTTTTACCGATACACTATCAATAACAGCATCTACAGCCACGCCAGAGAGAATTTTTTGCTCATCCAATGGAATACCTAATTTCTCAAAGGTAGCTCTTAACTCAGGGTCTACATCATCCAAGCTATCCAATTGAGGTTTAGACTTAGGTGCTGCGTAGAATATGATTTCCTGAAAATCAATTTCGGGTATGTTAAGATGAGCCCATTCTGGTTTTTTCATTGTTAACCAGTGGTTGTAAGCTTTAAGACGAAAGTCTAACATCCACTCGGGCTCGTTTTTCTTTGCCGAAATAATACGAACTACCTCTTCGCTTAGTCCTTTAGGTATGGTTTCCGTTTCTATATCGCTAAAGAAACCATATTTGTATTCACTTCCGGTAACTTCTTCTAGTAATTTATTTTGATTTTCTGCCATAATGTGCAATAACAAGCGTTTGTCAATCAAACAACGCATCTATACTTTGGTTCATGCGTTATTGGTTTCTAGTATTAGGAGAGGTTGTTTTGTTGCTTGCAAAATTAGCAAACTATTTTCTTTATGTATGAATTATAAGGGGTGTTTTTCTGTGAAGTAACATTATTTAAGTATTTAAGATGCGTATTTGGGCTTATGTTCCTGTTTTTTGTTTAAAAAACTATTATTTACCAAATGATAGTCCCGATACATTTCCAGGTAAAATAAATCCATTTGAACGTCTCTCAAGCACTTTTTTGTACATGCCCTTAGCCATGTTACGTGCTTTTTCTTTGGCTTTTTCTGCCATGTCTCCTTCAAATAGTTCATCAATGGTTACTGTCCATATACTCACCCATCGGTCAAAGTGGTCTGTCGTAATCGAATTCTTAAAACTTTTGTCAACGCTATGATGCGCTTTTGCTGGGTTGCCATTAAAGCCACTAATACCTAACACATTTAAAGCCCAAAAATCAACCAATAATTTATAGTGTTCCTCCCAAACTTCTTCGCCTTGAAT
>QKIO01000196.1 GCA_003251015.1 Bacteroidales bacterium | reverse complement strand
ATTGACTTTTTGATTTCATTTGTAGATAATTTATCAGTTGAAGAGTACACAAATAATTATTTTGAACTTCAATATAGACTTCGAGATTTATTGAAACGAGAAATAGATTTAGTTACAGAAAGGACTTTATCAAATCCATATTTTATTGAAAGCATAAATGAATCTAAAGAATTGATTTATGAAGCGTGAAATAAACAAGTACCTCTTTGATATTAAAACTTCCATTGATTCAATATTTGAATACTTGGGCGATAATTACGATTTTTTTGAATACCAAAACAATAAATTGTATTGAAAGAGAAATAGAAATCATTGGAGAAGCAATGAGTCAAATATTGAAACTAAACCCAAACATTGAAATAGAAAATGCTCGTAAAATTGTAGACACAAGGAATTGGGTAATTCATGGTTATGATAAGGTTGATGACGTAGTAATTTGGGGAATTGTATCAAACCATCTTCCAAAACTAATAGATGAAATAGAAATTCTCTTAGCGGGAGAATGAAAATGCCAGAGCCCAACAATATGAAAATTCATAATGGTTTTAGAGGTATGCAAGCATTTTTACCCACAGCAACATAGGTGACTAATCGACACATTTGAATCCTTGAGTACCTTACGAATTATACACCGTACGATTCCTCTAATATACTTAATGCTTCAGGTCCTTTGTTAAATAATAAATCTAATACACTTAAGTTAGGTGTAAACGGGTGTTTCTCTGAAAATACCTGACGGTAGTTTACGATTGTAAAATGAGTGTCCACCTCACAAGGTACTTTGGGATTTATTAAAAAACGTTTCTCCACAGCCTGATAGTCTTTAGTGGGCTGGATTTGAGTATTACTACCTAATTCATCTAATATACATTGAGTGAGTTCACAATTGAAATCAATTAAGTAGTCATAGTTTTTCTGGTAAAAGGGGAGGAGTGCATCTTGATAGTACTCAAAGAATGGAGAGTTATTGTAGGCTGATTCGATGCTTCGCCAATGTTGTTTTTGCCAGTTAATGGCATAACTAATGTGTGTGTCTTTTAGTTCGGTGCGTTCGTTTTTATGATTAATTACAGGCACCGATAAAGATAAAAGACCATTAGTACCTAAAATATCACATCTGTTTCGATAGGTCTTGCGTTGATAGGGTGATGTTATATCAATTAACACCTCTTCTTGTTGAATCAGATGGGTGTAGTATTGCACAGAGCCTGCATAGGCTAAGGGATAACAATTTGTGGAAGTACTGGTACTCATTGTAACTATCTGCGTTTAGTTTTGAATGCCGAATAAGCCGCTCCAGCCAAAACACCTATTAAAAAAACCACTATTAAGAGTATTGCCAACGAAATGCTAAACGTTTTAAATAACAGTGTGATCGTTACTGCATTTGCATTTTGAATAGAAAACGTAACGATTAGAATGATTAGAATAGCAAATAGCCATAACGATTTTTTCATAGTCGATTGGTTTTGAATTAGTGCTGTTTTAGTTAAGTACGTGTTTTTTCTTGTGCTTATTAATTAAAAAATGGAAGTTTCTGTATCACTCCAATGATATGATTTTCAGGTAAAAATCCCCAGTATCTGCTATCAAACGAATGTGGTTTGTTATCTCCAGCTACCCAATAGTAATTAAGTTTAAAGGTGTAAGTGTCACATTTTTTTTGATTTATATAGATATGTTTGTCTTTTACTTCTAAGCTATTTTCCTCGTAGGTTTCAATAATTCGTTTATATAATGGAAGATTGCCTAGTGTTAATTTTACTTCTTGACCTTTGGCTGGTATCACTGCTGGCCCCCAATTTGATGCGTTCCACAAAAATGCTGGAGAGAATGGGAATGTAAACAAATCAGGCATGTTGATAGGGTCTTCTTGTTTTATAAGATATTCATGATACTCTGGGTTGTTGTAAACCGAAGCTGATACTTCCACAATTTGTGTTTCGTGTTCATTGTACGTAGCAAAGGCCTCCTCTAAGATCCTTTTACTAATTTGCGATGGACTATGTTCTGAAAACGCGCAACGATAAAGTAATAAGTTGTTTAATTCTGATGGTTTACTGTTGATGTAGTTATTGCCATTTTTTATTTCTAATGTGTCACCAGGTAAGCCAATGACGCGTTTTATAAAACGTGGCCTATCCTTTACGCTCTTGTAAATCGGTTTTTCTTGTAGTTTTGATTTGCTCGTTTTTTTATATTGATTTAATCTTTTTTGTAAGTAGTATTTTTCCTCAGGGTGTTGTTCGATGATACTGTCGCCTTCAGGAAAATTAAACACAATGACATCTCCTGCTTTTAAACTCCTAAAACCCAATAAACGACGGTAAGACTCCACAGAATTTACATTTATAGCAGGGCCAATTTTTATTTTGTTCATCAGAAATGTATTCCCTGATTGATAGGCTGGCTGCATACTTGGAGATTGAATGGTATAGATGCCTAATAAATAAGTATTGGCAAAACTGATGGCCATGATGCTTAACAAAATAGCAACACCCCACTCTAATAAGCGTTTTCTAGCGCTTGTATTCGCATTAAAGAAATTATCAATATTTTGTTTCGTTTGGGGAGTCCACAAAAGCATTGTAAGTAGTATTAATAGAAGTACAATAATCCAACTTTGAGTCCAGAATGCCAGTATTAGAAGTACGGCTGGAATAGTAATGTGTAATTTGTTCTGATGAAACATAGGTGGGTGTTTTGTATAATCTATTAAAACTCAAAAGCTCCCATTTGGAAGCTTTTGAGTTTTTAGTTTTATTCTGCTAATTTGAAAAAGCGACTCCATCTAATGTTTGAAGGAAAACTTTTGTCTTTATCAAGTGATAACCACACTAAAATAGGTTTCCCTACAATATGATCCTCTGGTACAAAACCCCAGTAACGTGAGTCGGCAGATTTATGACGGTTATCACCCATCATAAAATAGTAATCCATTTTAAAGGTGTATGTTGTAGCAGGTGCATTATTTATATAGATTATACCATCTTTTACCTTTAACGAGTTGCCTTCATAGGCCGTAATGATACGTTCGTACAAAACAATGTTTACCATGTTTAAATCAATGGTTTCGCCTGCTTTTGGCATCCAAAGAGGTCCAAAATTATCACGACTCCAGTTATAATCCTGACTGAATGGGAATACATTCATTCCAGAGGAATCTGGCTTTTCTTCAGAAATTTCTAGTGTCTTAATAAATTTAAAATCCTTTATCATATCTACCATTTTGGCAGTTAGCGGAAGGATGTAATGAGGGGCAATGCCGTTCTGGTCGTCTTTTGCAATGCCTAAGCGGTCATAAAAACGATCGTTCAGCATGGTACCATCAGTGATGACATGGTAGTTGTGTTGTACATTTGGTGGATTAGGCACTTCTTGACCATTAATATAGACGCGGTTACTTCTAATCTCTAGTGTTTCGCCAGCTACGGCCACACATCGTTTAACGTAATTATCTCGTCTATCAACGGGTCTGTAAACAACTTCACCAAAACTATTGATGTTCTGATCAATAACCTGGCGTCCAATGCTTCTAAAGTAGTGATTTCGTTCATACGCTGAGGTAAACGGTTGTTTAGGCATCAGGTTTGAATTTCTAGATATTTGATCGATTCCTAAATTAAACGAGTTGATGTATATGTCTGGATTGTTAACATATAATGGTACCGTATCTCCCGCAGGGAAATTAAACACAACAATATCATTTCTTTTTACCTGCCCCAAACCAGCTAGTCTCTTATATGGCCATGTAGGGGTTTCTGAGTATGATTTTGTGTTTATAATAGGAAATGTATTTTGCACTAGTGGAAACGAAATGGGTGTATTGGGCATTCTTGGTCCAAAACTTACCTTACTCACAAATAAATGATCACCCACCAATAACGATTTCTCTAACGAGCTAGTTGGTATCTTATAGTTTTGAAATATAAAAATATTGATCATGTAAACAGCAACTAACGCAAAAGTTAATGCATCAACCCACTCAATAATGGCATTTGGTTTTTTTCCATCTTTGGTTTTTTTCCAAAAATCCCAGGGTACATATTTTGAAATATAAGCATCAAACACAAGAGGTAGACCTAATAATAGCCAAAAATTACCAATCCAAATGACCCAAAGAATATAGACAATACAGGCTATGATGCCCTTTGTCCATTTAAGAGGAGTTGCTTTAAACATACGTTTATAAATTATAGGTTAAGTAAATCGTGCATTGATAAAAATCCTTTGTTTTTACCAGCAAATTCAGCAGCTAATACCGCACCTAAGGCAAATCCCTTACGTGATTTAGCACTGTGATGAATGGTTATCTCATCAACTTCTGATTCGTAAGTAATAGTGTGTATGCCTGGTACTTCACCTCTACGAACAGCTTTGATAACTAACTCTTCACTTTTTTCAGCTGTTTCTAAGGCCCAAGCGTTTTTGCGGTCTAGGTTTTCTAGAATACCTTCTGCTAAGGTAATGGCTGTACCACTAGGTGCATCAAGCTTTTGGGTGTGGTGAACTTCTTCCATAACCACATTGTAGTCAGCTACTTTATTCATTAACACAGCCAATTGTCTGTTTATCTCAAAGAAAATATTCACACCTAAGCTGAAATTTGAGGCGTAAAAGAAAGTCTGTCCGTCATTGGTACATCTTTTTTTAACGTCTTCTAATTTTTCTAACCAACCTGTTGTGCCCGACACAACAGGTATGTTGTGCTCAAAACATTTAACATAGTTGTTGTATGCAGCTTCGGGACGAGTAAATTCTATTGCGGCATCAGCTGTTTTAAAGGCTGCATCCTCAAAAGTGTCATTGGTACTAATGTCAATACGACTAACTATTTCGTGACCACGGTCAAGGGCTATTTTTTCAATTTCCTTGCCCATTTTACCATATCCTATAAGTGCAATTTTCATGTCTTAAAATTTGTTGTAAATGCGTTGTTGTTCTAGTTATTACCTACTGGCTGTTTGGCTTAAAATGTAAGGGCAAATATAAGAAAAAAGCTGAATCCTGAAAGTAATATCTTAGCCTTTATGGCTTAGTTAGGCTCAAAAAAAAAGAGGAAGCTAATGCTCCCTCTTTGTATCTTAATTGAATAAAACTATGCTTCCATTGCTTTTTTCAACACGGCTTTAAACGCCTCAGGATGGTTCATCGCTAAATCAGCAAGAACCTTACGGTTAATTTCAATGTTTTGCTTGTGAATCATACCCATCAACTTGCTGTACGAAAGACCTTC
>QKIO01000387.1 GCA_003251015.1 Bacteroidales bacterium | reverse complement strand
TTAAACTTCTAATAATTTTCACTTAGCGTCCTTCGCAGCACTACCTCATACATTTGTCATCGAAATAAAACAGTAGTAGAGGAAAAAAATGAAGAAGGTAATTACAAATACATTTATTCTGTTGGCACTTGGCTTGACCCAAGTATTTGCACAAACAGGTAGCATTAAAGGAACCATCAACGATAAAAAAAATGGAGAAGAACTGGTTGGTGCCGTTGTTGTGATTGATGGCACAACCATTGGAGCTGTAACTGACTTTATGGGCGACTTCACCTTTCCTCCATTAGAACCAGGCACTTACAATTTAAAATGTCAATACATCTCATACCAAACCCAAATCATAAAAAATGTAACCGTAACAGCCAATGCGACCACTCAAATAAAGTTTGACATGGCACCTGCCGAAATGAACTTAGAAGAGGTAGTGGTGATGGTGAAAGCCAAACGAGAATCGGAAAACATGTTACTCATGGAGCAGAAATCAGCCTCCGTAAGCATTGAAGCCATTGGTGCCCAACAATTATCTATTCAAGGCGTATCGGATGCATCTTCAGCAGCCACAAAAATAACCGGCGTTAGCAAACAAGAAGGCAGTCAAACACTTAACATACGAGGTTTGGGCGACCGCTACAATAGCACCACCTTAAACGGTTTGCCGTTACCATCCAATCATGCCGAATACAAAAATATTGACTTAGAATTATTTTCAACCGATGTGATAGAGTACATAGGTGTAGAAAAAGCATTTTCGGCGCCACTATCTTCTGACGTGGCAGGCGCCAACATCAATGTGGTTTCTAAAAAACAAAGTGGCGATCCCTTTGTGCAAATAAATGTAAAAACAGGTTCTAACACATCGGTGCATCAAGCAAATGAATTCGTATTGCAAGATGGCCCTTCGTTTGGCGGATGGACAGATTTCAACCACCCCAACTCACTTAAGTCCTACGATTTTAAGAATTCATGGAACTCTGCGACTAAAAACCCAAGCCCAAACATAAGCCTTGGTATGAATGGTGGCAAAACCTTTAAAATAGGTACTGGTTTATTAAACACCTTTGCCACAGCGTCGTTTGACAACAAGTATGGCTATAGCAAGCTTTTTGAAGGACGCGTAAACGGAAGTGATGACATACGTATGAATTTAAATGGTGAGCAATATAACTACAACACACAAAGTAGTGGTATGGTAAACCTAAACTATTCGTCACCAAACACTCAGCTATATTTTAACTCCCTGGTTCTAAACTCCACAAAACAAGAGTTAAAACAATTAGAAGGTTATATTATTGACGTGGTGGGCGATGCTAGCCAAGAAGATGCCTACCTACGTAGATCTGATTATGAACGTAACCTCATCCTAGTAAATCAACTTCTAGGAGAACATACTATCCACACTTCTTGGAAACTTAATTGGGCAGTGGGATACAACAGCATTTACAACACCCTACCCGACCGTCGTCATAACGTATTAGTAGGTGATAAATTTGGTAATTATTTGCCTTCAACAAACGACCAAGCCAATAATCACCGCTATTTTCATCAATTAAACGAACAGGAACTAGCCTCCAACATCAAATTATCTAAAAAAATTGGTAACGCTATTGATAGCGATTACGATTACCGAACTTTGCTTAGTATTGGATACGCTGGCCGAATTAAATCAAGAGACTTTGAAGCCTATCAATACAATCACGCACTCAACAAAGACCAATTAGAAAATATCGACCCACAGGATATTGACGCCTATTTTAACAACAACCGCATGCAAGATGGGTATTTTGAGTTACGCACCTTTTTTGGAAACCTCAATGTACCTCAAACATATGGAGGACAATCTATTAATCATGCTGTTTTTGCTTCGGCGGAATACAACGTCACCAAACGCCTATTGGCAGTAATAGGTATCCGCTTCGAAAACATATACCAGAAGGTAGAGTACAAAACATCCCTAAAAAATGGAGAGAACAACTTTCAAGAAATGAATACCTTTCCTAGCTTATCACTTAAATATGCTTTAACGCCCAAAAGTAACCTTCGCTTTGCAAGCAGCACCAGTTATACCCTACCTCAGTTTAAGGAAACAGCTCCTTTCTTATTTGAAAGTATTACCGATGCCACCGTGGGTAACCCATACCTTTATCCCTCTAAGGTTTTAAACGCCGAACTAAAGTGGGAGCTATTTCCTGAATTGGGTCAACTCATTTCGGTAGCCGCTTTTGGAAAATACATCAACAACCCAATCAATAAATTCGTGATGGCATCGGCCTCAAACGACTTCACATTTGCCAACACGGGCGACTGGGGATATGTGATGGGAGCTGAAATGGAAGTGAAAAAACCAGTTTTAAGCACAGCTAAAAACAAAGTACTTGCTGGTGCCAACCTATCGCTTATGGAGAGTAAACAAGAACTCAACAACGATAAAATTAAAACCGAAACGCAAGGGTCTATTAACGCAGCATTTGACAAACAAGAAGAAACGCTTCAAGGTGCAGCTCCTTTATTAGCCAACGCAAACCTTAGCTACAGTCACAACTGGTCGCCAACTAGCACCATTACCTCTACGGTAGTCTATGGTTACACATCCGACAGATTATACCTTCTGGGTTATGCTGGTTTGGGAAATCAAGTGGATAAAAGTTTTAATCAACTTGATATTATTGTGAAGTATCAACAATCAAAACTAGGCATTAACCTATCTGCTAAAAACATACTAAATCAAAACATCGAGCGAGTACAAGAAAACAACGATAAAACACACTTAGTATCTAGCTATAAAAAAGGGGTAGATATAAGTATTGAATTAACCTATAAATTCTAAAAACAAAAATTACAAAACTTAAATTTAACAACGAAAAGATGAAAAAATTAATTATTTCAATGGTGGCTCTAGTAGCCTTGGTTTCTACTAGTTGTAAAAAAGACGATGCCGAAGTAGTTCCAACAAACAAATTTATGGTAAATGCTCAAGATTTTAAAGGCACCATCCCCGCAGGTGATAATGTGGTACTAGACCCTAGTCTGGTGTATAAATTAAATGGAGCCCTGATTGTGGAAGATGGCGCTACATTAACACTTCCTGCTGGTACCGAAATTATGGCAACCACTCCTACTGAAGCAAACCCAAATGTACGTTACATTGCAGTAGCTCAAGGGGCAAAAATCATGATTACCGGCACAAAAACAGCACCGGTAGTATTAACAGCCGAGAAGAAAGAATCTAGCGCATGGGGTGGTTTAGTAATCTGTGGCAAAGCACCTATTAACACTGGCGGTTCGGCAGGTGCTACGGCTAGCGCCGAGGTGTCTGAATTAACGTATGGAGGTTCTAATGCTGCAGATAACTCTGGTATTATTCAATACTTGCGCATCGAATACTCTGGATACAAATACTCTGACACAAAAGAATTTAACGGGCTTTCTCTTTTTGGTGTTGGTAGCGGAACCGTAATGGATTATGTAAGTTCATTCAAAGGTGGTGACGATGGCATTGAATTTTTTGGAGGTACTGTGGTTGCAAAACATTTAGTTTCTATTGATAGTGAGGACGATGGACTTGACTTCGCTGATGGATGGAATGGAATGGGTGAATTTTGGTATGTATCAAATGCATCTAAATCAGGTATCGAAGGCTCTAATAATGGTAACAATGGTGATGTTAACTACCCAATGACTAATGTAACACTGAAAAACTTAACCATTATTGGCATGGGTGAAAAGCCTTGGTACTTAAAAGAAGGTGCCGGCAAACAAACCATCGACAACGTAGTTATTGGAAAACTTAAAGATGGTAAAAAACAAGCTTACTTCTTTACCGATGCAACGGACAACTCAGCAAACGCACGCATAACTGCGGGAGATATTAAAATCACCAACGTTAACTTTGTGGATATGGGAGTTGATAATACAGTGAAAGCAGTAACTGGTTTATCATTTACCGAAAATACAAACGCAACAGGTGCTGGTAACGGCAAAAATGCGCCCGATTGGGCTGCTGGCTGGTCAAGACCAGAATAACGCATCACCTAACACTTACTAACAAGCTCCCAAATAGGGAGCTTTTTTTGTTTTAGGAGCTCTCATTATGTAATTTCTACTATATTGCAAACCTAAATACATCAACAATTCGTCTTATACTGATACTTATTCTATAAATATGGAGCATACCGCCAATCCAGACATTTGGGTTTCCGATTACGCCGATTACTTGTATCGCTACGCGTTAACGATGCCGCCATGGCCGAAGACTTGGTTCAAGACACGTTCTTTTCAGCACTTAAAAGCCTTAGTGGCTTTCAAGGTAAAAGCCATGAGAAAACCTGGCTCACGGCCATCCTAAAACGAAAAATAATTGATTTCTATCGCAAAAAATCAACCTCAAACGAAGTGTCACTTGTGGACTCCGACGACCATTTCACCAACGACGGAATGATGAAAGGCGGTTGGGCGAAAGAAAAAGCCCCTAAAAAATGGAGCTCTGAAGCTCATGACGCCATGGAATCGGCAGAATTTATGTCCATTTTACAAAAATGCATCTCTCATCTCCCCCAAAAGTGGGCGTCATGTTTCATTCTTAGTACCGTGGAAGAAATGGAGAGTAAAGAAGTTTGTAAGGAGTTAGACATTACAGCGTCAAACATGTGGGTTATACTTCACCGAGCACGCCTTCAGCTAAGAGATTGTATTGAAAAAGGATGGTAATATTTAGGGAGGAATATACATGAACACAAAAGGGAAAATAATGATAAGCTGTGAAGAATCCACTTTCTTGAGCTCAAAACATCAACATGTTAAACCATCGTTTGGCGAACGCATAAAACAATTTATGCATTTACTGATGTGCGTTTACTGTCGGCGTTTTTCAAATCAGATACAGCAGATAGACAAGGCCATTCATAACCTAAATAAGAATGCAGTTGAAGCAAATATAAAACTCACTACTCAACAAAAACAAAAAATGGAAGAACTATTGCAAAATAGTAGTAAGCACTAAAAAAGAGACGTAATTAAAACCGTTAAAATACATTAACTCATGACATACAGGCAAAAAAATTGCTTTGTAAAAAGATGTTTCATATCGTTTCATGAAAATAAAATAAAACGATGTCTAATATAAATACTATTTTTGCCAGCCAATAAACGGTTGAGTTATGGGAGACGGTATTTTTTTGCGGTCAGAATTATTACTAGGAGAAAAAAAAGTGCAAAAACTACATGCCACTAGAGTTATTATCTTTGGCAT
>QKIO01000060.1 GCA_003251015.1 Bacteroidales bacterium | reverse complement strand
ATTGGTTGATGACAAACGGATTGTATATACACCTGCTTGTGTAGGGGTGTAGCTAAATCCACTAAGCATATTTTGAGGTGTGTCGTTAATGGCCCACTTAAACTGTAGATTAGTGGGCGAAGCGGTTAAGTTGGTGGCGGTAACTGCTTTGTTAACGCAAAACAGGGTGTTGTTGAAGCTAAACGATGGTTTAGGATCGGTGATGGTAATGGTAAACGTTTGGTTCTGAATGTTACCTTCTCCATCCGTAGCTTTTAAATCACACACGTAAGTGCCATAAGTGCTAATGGTATAACTAAATGTAGGATCGGTAGATACCACTACTTTGTTAATAGACCATTGAAGGGTGTACCCATTGGCATGAAGATCATCGGTTTTGTACACCACCTTATCGTTTACACATGGTTTGGGTTTATCCACCACAATAGATAACGGCGCTTGTGTAATGCTTAGGTCTAAGGCTTGTTGTGCACTATTGCCACACTTATCCTGGGACTTTAATACCACGGTATGTTTTCCTAATTTATTAAATACCACGTTTAGGCTGTTTGCTTCGGTGCCTGTTTGAAGCACTCCATCCACCAACCAAGTAAAGGTTAATCCTGTTTTATTGATGGTGGTGTTTTCTATTAACACCTTGGTTCCCAGTACAGGATTAGGCGTTGTTGTGGCTAAACTAGCTTTGGGCTCAACAATGGTTATTTGTTGGGTGATGATGTTCTCTGTACCACAAGTGGTGTTAAGCGAAACCAATTTAATGGTATAAGTGCCTTCTGAGGTGAAGGAATAATCAAAATCGATGCTAGAGGCTTTCAATACATCGTTTACATACCATTGATAGGTGAAATCGCGTAACATGCCAGACGAAGTGTTTTTATAAGTAACCAGTTCGCGGATGCACGGATTGTTATTGGTGGTTGTAAAAGAAGGGCTGTCGCTGTCGATGGTGATGCTTTGTGTTTTGCTGGTGCTGCTTCCTGCTGCATCGCTAGCTCTTAGCGAAATAGCGTAACTGCCAGGGTTAGAAAAACTAACGCTGGTATTGCCCACCGCATCTTGCGCTAGTGGTGTTACTCCTTGAAACCAAGTGAAGGTAAGTGCGTTTTTGTTGGCGGTGTTATTAATTAAGTTGATGGGTGTATTTACACAACTTTGGTTGGTATTAAATGTAAACGAAGGCTCTGGGATGCTAACCGAGATCAGTTGTTCTTTCTCAGCCTTTACCTCACACGTGCCTTGTGCCATAAGTTTTACACTGTGTTCACCCGCCATTGTAAAGGCGTAACTCAAATTACCATTGGCATCAGCCGCTGTTTCTACACCATCCACCAACCACTTGTAGGTATAAAGGGCTTTGTTGGTGGTGGTATTGGTAAATACCACCTTTTCGTTAAAAACAGCTGGGTTTGGCACACTCGTAAAAGCCACTACTGGCACGGCATAGGGCCAAAAAGCCGACTCGTAAGCTCCCATGTCTATCACCCCATTTTGCACACGGGCATTACCCGCTAAGTCGGTGGTGCCTGTTGTAATAGCTGGGTTTAACCCTGTGTTGATACAGGGTGAGGAGCAGGAGAGGGTGTAGTTGCCAGTGCTTGGGTTTGTAAATTGAGGAGGGGTATTGATGACATTACTTTGGGTGTAAATATCAAATTTTTGATCACTACCAATACATGAATTAGCTACCGGTTTAAGCACAAATTGAGCCTCCCCTATGGGGGTGCTGGCTGAAAATGTATTGTCCCAAACAATGTTGTTGACGAATTCTACTTTGTCTTTTCTTGAACTCCATGAAGATGTTTTGTCAATGTTTAGAATAATGCCTGAGATTAAATTTTCTGTAAATGTAGAAGACTGTATCACGGTAGTTCTTTCATCTCTTTGATCGTCATACATATCTTCGTCGCTAAAGATATAATTAGCAGTTTCATTTTCTTTAAATAATGAATTGTTTACGATTAAACTCGCATTGTAAATACTCCATATTAAGTGTGCATTTTTACCAACCTTATTGCGTGTAAATCTGCAGCTTTCAAATTGGATCTTTGGAACAAATGTTAAATTTATCAGAAATTCGTTATAATTATTCCCTTCAAAAATAGTGTTTGAGAATATGCAGACGTCCGAATTGTAAATAGTTATAATATCGCCAGCTGCTGTGTTTAGATTATTAATAAACTGACAATTTTCAAACAGTATTTGGTTTGTTAGATAGAGGTACAATAGACTTGATGTATTGTCGATGAATACACAGCCGTTAATTTCAATATGAAAACTATTTGAACTGATTACTTTATCTTTTGAATAAATAATAGCACTACACCTTTCAAATCTTGAGTTGAAAATGTTTAAGATGGTTTTTTGAGTGTCAAAGATTGAGATAATGCCATTATTCTTATCACCTGTTATGTCGTGTAAATATAAATTGTTAAACGTATAGGTGTTATTCTCATTCCAGAGGTTAGATTGCACCATTTGTGTAGTGCCCGTTACTTCCAGTTGGTCAAATACGTATGTTTGATTCGAACCTGTAATAATAAATAAAGTGCTGTTGCTTTGTGAGTTTAGCACGGTTGTGTTATTTGATGGTGTGCGTTGATCAAGAGCCGTTTCGTTACCAGCAAAACCACCATAAATAGCCATGGAAAGGGGCAGGTTAATACTAGGAAGGCTGTATGCCCCTTCTTTAATCCAGAGTTCGTTACCATTACCCGAAACCACAGCTTCTTCAATGCTTTTAAACGCAGTACTCCATGAACCGCCATCGCCCGAGGTGGCTTTAGATTCATCAACGTACAAACGTTGAGCGTTAAGTCCAAAAAACAAGCATAAATAAAGGAGGGAAAGTACGTATCTGATCATAACAGGGGAGTGGTTAAAAGAAAAAAATGGCTTGTGCTAAAACACAGTGGCTTACCAAACTTATGGCTTTATTAATTATAGTAAGGATAAGTTAATTAAAGCCTAAGCACCTACTTTAAAAAGTAAGTGCTTAGGCTTTTTATTTCGTAATCGTTTTTTAATGTTGAACCACTACTTTGTGATTAAGCACCATGGCATTAGTATACACTTGTATAATATAAACTCCATTGGGTACGTCACTCACGTTAATAGTGATAGCTTGCGCTGCAGTTTCTGTATAAAACTGTGTTTTTATCAAGTTTCCGTTTACACCTACTATGGTTACTTGTAACGCTTGCTTGGATTCGAAATTTGGTACTTTAATAGTTATCACCTCTGAGGCTGGATTGGGGTTTATTTCAAAATCAGTGAATGAGCTTTTTAAAGGCACGTTAGTCGCTGTTTTAAAAATCACTTTCTCGGCCACTAGGTCACTGGCATAATAGTATTTAAGTGAAAGAGGGTAAAGCGAGTATGATCTGGCTGTATTCCAAGCAGATACTTCCAATTCTTTTTCTGTTTGGTCAACTGCGTTCCAGAATTTCAGGGTCATATCCTCACCTTCCTCCATGGTAATAGCGTCAACCACTATAGGCATTAATGAGTTAGCTCCATTCTGTAGGTAAAAGTTGTTGTGCCCCACAAGAGCTCCTTTTGAGTTATAAATGCGTATTTCGCTGCTGGTGGTGGGTACAGCAAATTCGATGTAGCGGGTATCTACAAAAAAGTTTAACAAGGCATTTATATCTGTAATTCTCTGAGTAATACCAGCTGTAGCGTCATGAGTTGGTATGTCAGCATAAGTAAGCTGATCTGTAGCAAAAGAGGTGTTTAACGTGATTCCCAAAAGGAGTAGAGACAAAATTAGTGTTTTCATTTTTTTAAATTATGAATTAATACAAGTAATATTCTGGTTAATTAATAAGTAACGGTTCACTTTGGTTTTAGCGAACAGTTACTTCTGTTTTATTTTTTAATCACTATTTTAACAATTTCAACTATTGAATTAATCTCTACTTTTAGTAGGTAGATGCCATTGCTAATTGATGCCACATCCAGAGTGAACGTGTGATCCCCTGGGGTGTATTCCACATTTGGTGACTGCAAAATAACTGAGCCACTGATTGTACTTACGCTTGCTTTTGCTGTAGTTAAATTGTCGCAGCTAAAAGCAATCGTAAGTTGAGCATTAGCAGGATTTGGAAATACCTTAATCCTACTTGCTGTTAATACCTCCTTAATACTTACTATCTGTCCTCCATTTAAATCTACTTCTACCTTGTCTGCTACCAAATCGGCCGCATAACTGTACTTCAAACTAAGTTGATCTACAGAATAGGATTGTTGTTCATTCCACTGACTTATTTTTGTCGGATAAATCATTTTTGTTTTAGTTTGGTACAACATTAGTTTAACCTCTTCGGCATCTGTAAGGTTTAACGCGTCAATCATCACCATCGACAAGCCATCTCCCACATAATTACGCCCCAATAATTCACCTTTGGCATTGTACACACGCCATTCATCTGTTTTGTCCACCTCTACGTTAATATTAGTTGTAGGTACAAACAAAGTCATAAAATGATGAATGGATCTTAGCTTCTGTGGCATGTGAAGTGTTCCGTTTTTCAGTTGTATACGAGGAGGTACATTACTTAATGTTACTATTGGGTATGCAAAACAATACTCTGTTGTTTTTGCACCAAAAAAGTAGTTTGCCATACCGGGTTTAAATGCTGCGTCAAGCCAAGTTGATTTCATTATTGTGTTACCAAGCATTGCATCGCTTGTGTAAAAGCTATTTACAGAGCCATCTTTAGCTATTCTAACTACTTTACTCACTCTTTTGTTGTTGTCAGCTGTAAAAACATCTAACATTGAAGCATTGTAAGGGTATGGATGGCCAATAATGTTAATTTTCTGTTTTGTTCCCTCTAATGCTGGCACACATACCTCTTCAGTACTAAAATTTCTTACATCTTCCACACAATACGACGTATTCTTAGCCACTTTCATGTTTATGGCATAACCTTGGCCAGGAGTATAGCTAGGCGTTGTACTGCCTGGTTTCCATACATTACCAAAATTATCAGTAATGGATTCAATGTCTGCACTAATGGTTGAAAAGATGGTGCTAAACTTTGTGTCTTTAATGTCTAAATAGGAACACCAGAGGTTATTACCTGCATTAAATGTATCTTTCTGACAAGCCTTCCATTTTGCATTCAGTTTTGTGTTATCCACCAGTTTTAGGTCACTTGTGTTGGTTACTTTAGTGCCATTTAGCTGCCACTCAACAAACTCATAAATACCATGAGATGATAAAATGGGCAAAACTTCGTTTGT
>QKIO01000337.1 GCA_003251015.1 Bacteroidales bacterium | reverse complement strand
AATTAATACTTTTTTGTAAGTTGCACTTACACTGGTGTGGGTTTTAGGTAAACACCGATTATGTAATAAATGCTAGCTTAGCCCCCTCGTTTCTAGTTACTTTTATAGGTTTACAAATTACCGCCTGATTTCTAGGTGCTGTGTAGTGATGAAAATTTTTATTAGTGTACTTTAGTACTGGTAAATTTATATAGTAGTAGAAAAATATACTATGTGTATACATGGTTGTTATAGGGCATTTAAAAATCGCTAATGGAGACAGGTAATTCATATGTTTATTTTGCTCTTACAGGAGACAACTTTGACACGGACGAGGTGACAAATAGGCTTGGTATTACACCGACAGACTCTTGGAGAAAAGGAGATAAAGGACAGTTTAAACCAATTTTGGGATTTACTAGTTGGATATTGTCCACTGACAAAGGACAAGAATACTTCCAAATTGACAAATTGGTTGATGAGATTATTTTTAAGTTGTTCGACAAAATCGAGATAATCAATGATTTAAAAAGGGAATTTCAATTGAACTCGGTATTAGAAATTGTTCTGTACATTGACACAAACGAAGATAGTTCGACACCAGCGTTAGGACACGACTTGAGAACAATAGAATTTCTATACAGGACAGGGACAACGACAGGTGTTGATATTTACAGATTCAATTCGACAATAAATCAGACAAATGAAAACGCCCTATAACAAAAACTATATGTCAATTGGGGTTTCGGTGCGGACAAGAAAGTCCGCAGCCCGCAACAACGGCATCGGGGTTCGACAGGAAAGCAACCCGCAATCCCCAACTGCATATAGTTCCGAACGTTAAATCATTAAAAAAACACATCCCATGAAAACTATTACTCAATTATTCATTTTGTTAACACTTCTGTTCATTATTTCATGTAGTAAAAGTAACGACCAGATTATTCGTGAATTTATTAATCATTGCAATTCATACGATAAGGTTAATAGTTCCAAATATATTTCCGAAAATTTTAAATATATAGGTATTAATGATACATTGAATTATCAAGAATTTATAGACAGATTTGACACCTTAAGTATGAGGGAGGACAAATGTTATATTAATTCAATTCAAGACTTTGATACTATCGCTATAGTAGACCTAAACTTAGCAGACATGTTTGATTCTCTACTACAAGTTGAACCTAAGTTAATACAGCGCAGAACAATGACAATTAAAGCAGGTAAAATTACCTCAATTCAAATTGATTCATCTTTAAATCTCAATTCTTACAGTCAGGTATTTGACGTAAAGAAAACTGCATTTTTGTACTTTATAGAAAACAAGCATAAACAATTAGACCAAGTGACTTTCATTAATAATATGAAGTATTACTTATCTGAATTTTACAATTTATCAAAGGTCGAAAAGGATGATATTTTTAAATATTCAAGTTTAATAGGAACATATGTGTCAAATGACAATAAGTACTATAAAAAATTGATTTTTAAGGGTAAAACTACAGTGGTAGTAGTAGATGCTATTTTTGGATATAGTTACCCAACTAGCTATGTGCTTGATGAAAATTTCATACGTATTAGTACAGACCAAAGTGATTTACTACTTGAAATTGTTGACAACAAAACTCTAGTTGGTGAGGGATTTGCATCTGGTAAATTCATAAAATCAAACTATTAACGGCTTAAAATAGTTATGTAAAAAATAATAGCCGATATTGTAGTATATTCGAGCATTGTAACCCGCTGCAACTGTAGTGTATGGAGTCAGTTAAGTACACCCGCCTATTACTTCTCTATTTCTGGATATTCAATACGGGCGTGGTAGATGTTTTTAAGTTTATTCTTAAACACATCTTTGGCAATTGTTATTTCCTTAAAGGTAATAGGTGCATTAATAAATTGGTCCTCGGCTATTTGGGCATTTATTATCTTTTCAACCAAACGATCTATTTCATCATCCGAATAGGTTTTTAAACTACGCGATGCGGCTTCTATGGAATCAGCCATCATCAATATGGCTGTTTCTTTGGTAAATGGAGTAGGTCCAGGGTACGAAAATAAACTCACATCAGGTATCTTATCTGGATTTTCATTGATGTAGGTATTATAGAAAAAACGTGTTTTAGTAGTGCCTTGATGGGTACTGATAAAATCGATAATCTGAACAGGTATATTATGCTTTTTAGCCATCTTCACCCCATTTTCAATGTGGTTGATAATAACATGAGCACTCTGTTCAAGCGTTAAACCTTCGTGTACATTTTGCGAACTCACTTGGTTCTCCGTAAAAAATAGGGGAGAGGCCATCTTCCCTATGTCATGATACATGGCTCCAGCTCTTACCAAAGCTGGATTAGCTCCTAGTTTATAGGCTACCTCTTGCGCTAGGTTACCTACTTGTATGCTGTGTTGAAATGTGCCAGGTGCTGCCTCTGCCAAACGCCGTAATACGGGATGGTTGGTGTCTGATAGCTCAACCAAGGTTACATCCGAAACAAAACCAAATATCCGTTCGAAAATGTAGATAAGTGGGTAAACCAAAAGTACCAGTATGCTGTTTATGGCAAAAATGGCAAATACTTTTAGGTTGATCTTTAAAATATCGCCTTCGTTCCATAACGATAACGCTAGGTAGAAGAGGGAATAGGTGATGAAAATAAAAAATGCCGTTCTTACAATATGACTACGACGAACCATTTTGTATAAACTAAATACAGCAACCAAGCCTGCTGGTATCTGTAATAGTGCAAATTGAAAGCTGTTGCTTGCAAAAAAAGCACATATCAATACCGTAATTACATGCATAAAAAAGGCTAAGCGGCTATCAAAAAAGGTTCGTATCAGAATGGGTATAATAGCAAATGGGATGACGTAAAAAGGTAATTCTGGAAATACCTTGGTCATAGCCGACATGCCTACCATCATCATGGGTATTAATAAGATAAAGGCTAATGAACGAGTTTGTGAATAGACATCATGCCTGAAATACATTAAAAATAAGTAGATGGTTACAAATAGCAGCGTTACTAGCAGTAACTGACCTGTTATAATCTGGTAATAATTATTGGTTACCGCATGTTTCGATTCGTAATCGGTTTTTAGGGAGGTAAGGATTTTGGCAGTTGTTTCACTTACAATTTCGCCTTTGTCTATTATGCGTTGGCCTACAAGTACTCTTCCTGAGGTGAGTGCTATGTTTTTTTGAAGGTTGTTAAACTCTAGACTGCTTTTTTCTTGGTCGTGTATGATATTAGCCTGAATGTATTTGTTTAGTTCTAAAGTTGATAGGAATTTACTAATCTCGGATCTTTTGTCATAACTTAATTCACTAAAATGAGCCAATACGCCTTGTGTAATAATTTGGTAAGCCTGTGCTTGCTGACTTAATTCGGCTAATTGAAAAGGTTCGGCATATGTGCCATTGATGAGCATAAGCTCAAAGGTTGGCTTAGCTTGTAAATACTCTTCTGGAAGTAGGATAATTCCCTTCTTATATTCTTTTTCTATTTCCTCTGATAAAACTGTTTTTAGATAATCGACATAGGTGTCGTCATCTTGGTAGCGACGGTATAAATTCGGATAGATCTCTTTTAATTTATCCCCGTTTTGATAGATTGCAATCTTTAACCGTTGCTCCATCAATTTCCCTATTGTGGTATCTTTTGTAAAGTAAGGCCTGAAGTTTTTACGTAAGCTATCGGTTTCGTTCTTTAGCTCCTGTGTGCTTTTGTAGATTGGAAAATCAAAAGGGGCTATTAGGAGGTGATGTTTCCAAGGAATGCCCTTGGCAAACTCGTAAGCGAATTTATTTGTTTTAGGTAATAGGTAGGTAATCAGCGATATGGCAACTACAAACAAAACAATTCTTCCAGTTGTATGGTAGTGTCTGTTTTTAAAACTCGTAAATCGCTCGTTCATTGATGTGTAGTATTAATGATTTGTTTTTCCAAAAATACTAATCTATTGTGCCAAGTCAAAGCAATGTGTGGTGTTAACTTGTTTTTTTGTGTCCCAAACCTCTTCTTTTTTAGTGTAAAGTTCGTTCAATACTTTTAATACGGTCTGATTATGCCCTTGAATATTTAATGCATGGATGGCATATTCGGGTGTAGAAAAGAAATCATAATCGTAACCATCTTCTTTTGTTTTTGTCTTGAAATGACATATGCTAGCCGTTGATAATGGATGGTCAACCAAAAATACATGTTTGTATTCTGTTTTTTGTATAAGTGAACGGATATTTTTTAGTTGATCAAAATGATTAAATACTATTCTGGTATTTAATCCTCTTGTGTCGGTAAGTGCTTTGGTAACAGAGTTCCAGTCTGGGTGTTGTATAAGTGTTTGAATGTGTATTTGTAGTTCATCAACAGAAAACTCTTCACTCCAATTCTGAATTAGTAAGCCTTTATCTTTTAAAATTTGGTACTTAAACTTCATATTCTTTACTGACCTTAATATTGTATGATGTTATTGTAATTTTGTATTGCTTGATAATTTATTGATTCGCTATGGCGTAGAATTCGTCCCATTGTAATATCTCGTATCCTTCGGCTTCAATACTTATGTTTTTTGCCATCGCCTGACCTAATATACTTACTGGTATACCTCTGTATTTTCGTAATCGACCTCCCAATAGTGGTTTTAATAGGGGCCACACTCTTAATACGATGGCCTGAGATAGTCCGTACCTGTTGTTAGGTGTAAGTATCATTGACGGTTGAAAAATGCTTAAACGCTCAAAATGTAAAGCCTTTAATTCTTCTACTAACTCGCCTTTGGTTCGTAAATAAAACGACATTGACTTGGAGTTGATATCCACCGATGCTAGTAATTCAAAATGCTTAACACCTGCTTTTTTACATTCTCTAGCAAAATCTAACACAGCTAGTTTATCTATTTTTACAAATTCTTCTTTGCTCATTTTAGAAGGCTCGCCTACCCCTAAGGTGCAAATGGCTGTTGTGTGTCCTTGTAGGTAACTTTGATAAGTGCTTGGATCACTCACTGATGCTGATGGTGTGTTGGTGTACAAAGTCTTCTGTTAGGTCTGGTATAGCTTTTCTACCAAGTAAGGTGAGTTGCTGTATGGTCTTGTTTTGAAGTAGGGCGTTTAATGTTTCTGTGCCAACAGCACCGCTTGCTCCCAACATTATTATCGACAATTGATTGGTTTTTAGAGTCATGGATTTTGAACTTCTATTGATTTGGTTTAGGTTGTTAGTTGTAACTAATTATCTGTATTTATTTTTTGTAATTCTATAGGTGATGTTACCTAATTTTATTCATTACCTAACTCTATACGTTCATTCGTATAAGTAGTTAGGGTCTTTATCTTTATAAAAGTATTATTAACCTTTGTTAATGTTTTGGATAGGCAATAGATTAGGGTTGAACTCGTTTTTTAATAAAAAATAACGTTTGATTAATAATTTCTTTCATTTAAAGTGCGTACTTTAAACTACAATATAGAAGCTATGAAATTATCAATTTGTACATATGGATTTATACCTCTAAGAAGCGAGGCTAAGGAACAGTCTGAAATGGTTAATCAGATACTCTTTGGTGATGTGTATGAGGTGGTTGAAGAGCATGAGAAGTGGTCTAAAGTACGTTTGCTTTATGACGATTATTGGGGTTGGATAGATTCTAAATTGGTGGTTTCACTTGTCGACAAAGAAGTGCAAAAGTGGATGGAGATGACTAAATGGGTGGCTCCTGGTCCTTTTGTTAAGGTGGTTTCAGAACCCGACAAATCAGCACATTATCTTTCGGGTGGTAGTTCTATTTATTTCAACGGTCAAGATAATGGTAGTTTTGTCATAGGTTCCAATGAGTATTATTTATCTAGCAATTACAGTTCTACCAAAAAAGTGGGTAGTTTAAGTGATATTGCTCTGTCGTATCTTAATACGCCTTATTTATGGGGTGGAAGAAGTTTTTATGGCATTGATTGCTCTGGACTGATGCAGATTGTTTACAAGATAGCCGGGCATTTTTTACCTCGTGATGCTTCACAACAAGTTCAATTGGGTACCATCGTTAATTTTGTTGAAGAGGCTGTAGCTGGCGATCTTGCGTTCTTTGATAATGAACAAGGGCAAATTACTCACGTAGGCATGAGTTTAGGTAAAGGTGAAATTATTCACGCTTCGGGTCGAGTGCGTATTGATAAGTTTGACCATCAAGGTATTTTTGATGCCGAACATAAACGTTATAGTCATAAACTTCGATTTATTAAACGCATTATTTAATGGCTTATACCTACGAGTATCCCCGCCCAACTGTCACTACTGATATTGTATTGTTTGCTGGTAATGTTGATGTGTATCAATCATTACAGGTATTACTGATACAACGTAAAAACGAACCTTTTCAAGGTATGTGGGCTTTCCCAGGTGGTTTTGTTGATATGGATGAAGACTTATTAACGTGTGCCCTGCGGGAATTGGAGGAAGAAACGGGCGTTAAGAATGTTGACTTAGTCCAATTACATACATTTGGATCGGTTGATAGAGACCCTAGGCATCGTACCATATCTGTAGTGTATGGAGGTGTGATTCCAAATACATTGGAAGCTATTGCGATGGATGATGCCGATGATGCACGTTGGTTTTGCTTAGCTGAGTTGCCAAAACTTGCCTTTGATCACCAACAAATACTGGAGTTTGCTAAAACGATGTTATTAAAAAATAAGTAGGTTTTACCTCCTTCGTTGGGCTCAAGCATGGATTTACATTACTTAAGTTTTTATTATCTTTGAAGAAAAAGATATGAAAGGATTCTAGAAAATAATATTGAAGGATTAAGGGCTTTATGCCAGTCTTTAAAGATTAAGCGACTGTATGCTTTTGGCTCTGTTATTTCTGGAGAATTCACAGAAAAAAGTGATATTGACTTTTTGATTTCATTTGTAGATAATTTATCAGTTGAAGAGTACACAAATAATTATTTTGAACTTCAATATAGACTTCGAGATTTATTGAAACGAGAAATAGATTTAGTTACAGAAAGGACTTTATCAAATCCATATTTT
>QKIO01000166.1 GCA_003251015.1 Bacteroidales bacterium | reverse complement strand
TAAGGTGCATAAAAGGGTTCAGTTCCAGGTAGACGGAAATTATAATAGTGCCAGTGCTACCTCGCAGGGGCAGGTGGAAGGTTATTACATGGTTAATGCGGCGTGTAGGATGGATTTCTATGACCGTAAATTGTCGGCCAGTGTGCAAGTACTTGATGTGTTAGGTACTGCAAAACGAGTTAGTATCACTGAAGAACCTGATTTTTACAATTATCAGAAAAACACACGCCAATCGCCTGTGTTGTCTTTTACACTGAGTTATCGACTTAATAATTTTAAACAAAAACGCGGTGCTGGTGGCGATATGAATGGTGGAAGCGACATGAATGGTGGTGGCGAAGAGTAGTACGGTTATTATTTAATCTAGGTGATTTTAGATAGAGATCTCAGAGGTTTGTTTAAAAGGAATGTGTGTAGTTTTAGACCTTCTATTTAGGCAGACCTTGGAGGTCTTTTTTTTTTGATTAAAATAGTCTGATTCTCTACTATTATTAAATTTTGTGCTAAGATGAGAGCTTACACTCCTGATTCTGTTGTTTTTTAGAGAAGAAGTAGGTGGGTCATTCAATGAAGTTTGTTTATGCTTAAGAAATCGATATTTGAGTTGTCGCGAAACGTATTTGTTGTTAGGAAATGACGATTGTGGGGAAGGAAATCGATATTTGAGTTGTCGCGGAACGTATTTGTTGTTAAGAAATGACGATTGTGGGGAAGGAAATCGATATTTGAGTTGTCGCGAAACGTATTTGTTGTTAGGAAATGACGATTGTGGGGAAGGAAATCGTTATTTGAGTTGTCGCGAAGAATAATTGTTCAAGAGAAATTGCATCTTGTGTTTAAGAAATAAACGCTTATCATTCATAGTAGGGGTTTAACTTGTAATATAAACCTCGAAGGTCAGTCTTCAAGTGAGGTGTTCGTGTGTGTGTAGTATAACATTCTACCTGTAGGAACCTTTGAGGTCTTTTTGTTTTGATGAAGTTAGCAGGGCTACGCCCCAAGTTCGTGCACCCTTTCCCTCTTCTAGGATGTAAGGGTTAACCATTTTTGTTTATAAGCTCTTATCTATTTCTATAATATCGCAGGGTAAAAAAAACTAATGAAAAATATAAGAAGGCCTGACCCCATAATAACATCACGGCGCTACTGACGTGGGTAAACTCAACACCCATGGTTCGTATTCGTAAGTAGGGTTGTGCAGCTATGGTGCTGGGGAATATGGATGCAAAGGCTCGAATGATGCCCGGTATGAATTGTTCGGGCCAACTCACGCCACTCATAAATAGGACTATGGGAGACAGAAATACCAGAAAGATAATCGAATGCTCACGGTGTTTGAAAAACTGAGCCATGAAGAGGCCTAAAAATACGTTGGCAATAACAAACGGTATCAACAACGCAAAAACAGTAAGTGTAGAACCCTTGTCTGAATACCCAAACCAGTGGTGCACCATTATCACAGCAAAGAGGATGTTCAAGACACTTAATAGAAAGTACACCGTGCCTTTGCCTAAAAGGATGGCGCTTATGGCCTGGTTGGTTTTTACCAATGCTAGAGGACCTTTTATGCGTCCTTGTTCGCGTTGTGCTCCACCCATCATGCCAATGGCAATCAATAAGGTTTGTTGTAGAATAATTAGGATGAGTGCCGGCATCACATATAGGCCGTAGGCTCCTTGAGGATTATATAATAGGGTCAACGAGGCTGGGATTGGGTCTCTAGAAACCATGGCTTGTTCCTGACGACTACCTTTAGCCATAAATCGTTTTACTTCCACACCGGCCGACAAAGCACCAAATGTTTTGAGTGCGCCACCTAGTGTTTCTTTGTATTGTAGAAATGACGTCCCATCGCAATAGAGTGCTACTTTAGCTCTTTGGCCGTGTAGGAGTGATTTCTCGTAACCGCTTTCTAATACGATGACTCCTTTGACTTCTCCAGAATCAAATAAATCAAAGGCCTCGGCCAGGTTGTTGGTTTGATGACTTACTTCTAATTTGGAAGATGCATCTAACATACGAATGGTCTGTCTGCTGGCTGGTGAGAGGTCTGAGTCAACCACCACCATCTTAATATCGCGTAATACATTGTTTTGATAAGCCACTGAATAAACGAGGGGGTAGATAATCATAGCACCAATTAATATAAGCATCACCCCTTTATCACGAAGTACTTTTCTTAGTTCGTGTTTAAAAGAGACTGCAAATAGACGTTTGAAATTAATGGCTGTTTTTATCATCGTAAGTAATTTTGTCCGTAAGCTTAATATCTGTTGATAGAATAAAGATGGTTACACATCTTCCTATGACATGTTGAGTTAAAAACTGGTTTAGTTTATCTCCCACCTTTTTAGTGTTTGCCCCAATGTTTTTGATGTGCCAGTTTCTGTTTGAGCAGTGGTAAACTGGCTAATCCAATAACACAATAGACGCAAAGAATACCTAACCATTTTAAGGAATACGTAACAGGAATTCCTTTTAGTGATTGCTCCATAAAGCCTTTAAGCCATGGTGTATAGGGGAATATCCAACTATATACCTTGGCCACCATAGGCATGCCTTCTTGAGGAAATGTAAGTCCCGAAAAGGTTAATGCCATCATGGTAAAGGCACTACCCAATGAAAGTGATAACCTAAGGTTGCTGGTAAGCGCCAGCACCAATAAGGCACTCATTTGGTAGGCCAGCACTAATAATCCTTCACTAAATAAAATGTATAACCAACTGCCATTTAGAGGTAGATTTAAACCCACAAATAACAAGATGTTTAATAGGCTTATGGTGATGACATAAAAAAAAGTGTAGGGCAGTAGTTTACCAATGACTGCCACTAGGATGTTGTCATCAGCATCTGCCAATAGAGCGTGAGCAGTGCCTTCTTTTAGTTCGATGCCAAACGCATATAAGGTACCCATAAATGCAAACACAGTGAGCATCATTGGCATGAGACCCATGGCCAAAAACCAAGCGTAATTACTATACGGGTTGTAGAGTAGGTGTGTGGATAGGTTGATGGGTAATGAGCGATCGTAGGCAGCATCCATTGGCAAGCCTTTTTTCATTTGAGTCGATACTTTGGCCTGTACCGTAAAGGTGGTGATGGTTTTGTATACGGCCGAATTAAGTATACCACCCTTCACCACATTGGTATTGTTGATGTACGCTTCCACCTTCTTCGGGTTTGCAGAGTACACACTCTTTTCAAAGTGAGTAGGAATGACTACAATGGCATCCACGAGTCCGTCTTTCATCAAGTTTTGAGCCTCGGTAATATTGGCCACCATGTATTGAGTTGCCACTATTGGTGAGGCATCCAACATACGTACAAGTTTAGCCGACAAAGGCGATTGGTCTTGATTAACCACTGCAACGGGCAGGTCTCTAAGCACCTTTTCGCTAAAGATACCCGTCACCAATAGAAAGGCTAATACGGGGCCTGCTAGTGAAATGAAGATGAGTACTTTTCGCTCAAAGATACGATTCACTTCGCGCAGCGCAACCGTTTTTAATGCCTTTAGATAGTGCTGTTTACTCATTTTGTTTTTCTTAAGGTATTCCAATTTACCAAGGCACTCATGCCAGGGCGTAATCCTTTTTCGGCTTTCACGGGGCGAGCTTGTACCTCAAAGGTGCGTAAATCAAAGTCACCGCTGCTTTTGGTAGCGCTCCACGTGGCATAATCGCCCAGGGCACGGATATAGAATATCTCTAACTCAATTTCTTTCATTTTTAAGGCTGGAAAACGAGCTGTTAGTTTGTCCCCTTTTTGTATGTCGGCCAATAGGTCTTCACGTAAGTTAAAGGTCACCCAAACATCATCCATGTTGATTAAGGTCACTACTGGGTACCCAGCAGGAATAATCTCGCCAGGCTCAGCTAATACCATGGCCACTTCACCTTTGCACGGAGCGCTGGTGCGTGTTTCACTCATGTAGGCATTTACCTCTTGTACCACGCCGTCGGCTTGTTTTAGTAGAGCGCCAGCGGCTTGTTTGTCTTCAATGCGTGCGCCATTTAAGGCTTTGTCGTACACTGCACGGGCTGCTTTTTCGGTCTCCACAGCCGCTTTCATTTGTGTTTCTGCCTCGTCGTATTTTTGTGCAGCTACTACGCCGTCGGCGTACAGGTTTTTAACGCGTACAAAGGTCTTTTGCATAAATTCGGATGCCGCTTTTGCTTTTTGCCACATGTTAAATGCCGCTTGTATATCTTCCACTTGTGCGCCTTGATAGGCTTTGTTTTTTTGTGCTTGTGCAGCCTCTTGAACGGCTGAAGCCTGCGATAGTTTAGCTTCTACTTCAGGACTGTTGATGGTAAATAATAAGGTACCCGCATCAACGTCATCTCCTTTGTTCACCATGATGGAATCGATACGTCCTGTTAATTTAGAGGCTATCTTTATTTCGGTGGCATCAACCATGCCTTGTATTTCAATAGGCTTGGGTAAGGCGATGAGGTATATGGAATAGGCAGCAAACAGGCCTGCAATGACAATAAGGCTTATGACTAGTTTATTTCTGTTGTTCGACATGGTTGTATTATTTAAAGATGAGATATTAACTATTTAAGTACTAATTATTGTAAGTGTAAGATATAGCCTGGTTGCTATCGGGCAAAAGCAAAAACTCCTGACTCATACCGGCATAGTAATAGAGGTTTGAGAGCGCTTGTTGAAAGAGGTAGATGGCTTGTAGGCGCTCTATCTTAGCTTTAGCCACAGCCAGTGACGCGTTTCCAACTTCGGAGGCCGTTGTTAAGCCCTCTTTAAAAGCTAAGGTGCGTACTCTAAGGTATTCGTTAGAGAAGGCTAAGGCGTTATCTAACTCTTCAATTTGTTCTAATTGCATGTTGGCTTGTTGGTAATAATT
Organism: Bacteroidales bacterium; assembly: GCA_003251015.1. Taxonomy (GTDB): domain Bacteria; phylum Bacteroidota; class Bacteroidia; order Bacteroidales; family Marinilabiliaceae; genus SZUA-582. The sequence goes on along the minus strand of QKIO01000166.1, from coordinate 390 downwards.
TGTAACAGCCAGGTTGATGTCATCCCGTCCTTTTTCGTGAATATACCCTACTTGTTGCGTTTGATATCTAGCCGCTTTCACCTTGTTGGAACGGGCAAATCCTTCAAATACATTCCATTTCAAACCTACACCCACCATGTAGTCGGGTGCGTAAGGTGATAAGTCTTTGTCAACCAAGTTGTAATTACCCATGGCAGCGATGGTTGGCAGGTAATCAGCTTTTTCGCTTTTAAGTTTTAGGTTGGCCAATTCTATTTTATGTTCTATTTTTTTGAGTTGTAAGTTGTGTTCTTGGGCGTGAGACAAAAAGAACTCTAATTCGTTTAAGTTTTTCAGATAGAATAAAGGTGAAGCAGCGATCACCTGCACACTGTCTGGTAAATCGAGAAT
>QKIO01000134.1 GCA_003251015.1 Bacteroidales bacterium | reverse complement strand
CCCCAGTATTACTGCCTTTAAGAACATCCCTTGTTGTTCGAAGCGGGTGCAAAATAACAACCTTTAATCCGATTTTCCTAATCCTAATTCATCTTTTTTTCAACTCAATTACATCTCAAACCCTAACTGACTGATTTGTTGTGGGAAAATATGTGAAAAAATATTGATACAGTAATAACACCTCAGGCTTCACGAACGAAAAACCATTGTTAAACTATCTAAAAACGTAAAATCATCACAAAGAATAGACCCAAACTATGTATACTAAATAGAGGAGTGGCTACCTTTGTACTTTTAATAATAGATAGAATGACATTACATCAATCCCAACTCTTTGTTTTTAACTCTAGCTGCGAAATGGCTGTGGAGAATGATACGCTTTGTTATTCCCCCCCTAGCCTATTAAAAACCTTTGAACAAGATATTGCGCCTATCATGGGATTTTTGGGCGATAGCCAGGACTACTTATATAGGAACAGTGCTTACGACAACGAATTTATAGCTTTTTGGAAATTGGTTGGGAAGACATTTCCGAAACCTGTTAGTGATACTGCCTTAAAACAACAAAAATTAAATGCACAACTGCTTCCATGGGGATGGAGCAAGACATTACTACAACTATTCGCACCTTTATGTACCATCGACAAAGAGCCCTATCCCTTCCTCAACACAGGAGCTCTTGAGTTTAAAAACTTATTTAGCCGACTTACCAGTTTTAAAATAGCACATCAGCTTAAAAAACACGAGGCAGAACTACCTGAGTTATGTATTATGCCGCACACACCTGAGAGAATTGACTCAGAAAACGAACTTTATGCCTATTTTAACAGACATAATAAACGTATCGTTTTAAAAACGCTTTGGAGCGCATCTGGAAGAGGTGTCTTAATGTTACGAAACGATGACCAATGGCATCAAGCACAACCTTGGATTAAACGCCAACTAAAGCTATACTCTTTTATACTTGTAGAACCTTACATATATAAGGTACAAGACGCATCATTTTTATTAGAAATAGATAAAGATGGATGCTACCATCAACTAGGCATCAACTATTGTGAAGCAACTGAAAATGGAAAATTCATTGGCGAAAGCTTATCAATACCATCAACCATAAAAGAGGAATTGCCTACCAATACTAGTTGGGAAAAACAACTAGGCTCGGTGTTGATACAAACACTTTCAGAACTAGGCATCCATAAAACATACAAGGGAGCAATTGGCATTGATATGTTGTTTTACAAAGATAAACAAGGTCAATTACGTCTTATGCCTTTTATAGAAGCCAACCTACGTATTAATATGGGTCTAATCAATCATCACATAAAACCCTATTTCCACACAACATGTAATGGCAAGTGGATTATTCAACGGTTTGAATCTGGCGAATGGAATACCTTTTGTGACCTACAACTAACTATAAACCCGATTGTAATCAGCGACAAAAAAATAAGTAAGGGTTTTTTTCCTTTAAGTCCAAAAGGCCATAACACCACGTTTGCAGCTTGGGGGATAGCTGAATAGGAGGCAAACTAGAAATAAAGAATCATCCCACTAGCTCCTAATTGGAAACGCTTGCTAGGATGATGAGTGAAATACCATCCAGTTAAGAAACCAAGTCCACCCCCTACGACCACATCTGAAAACCAGTGCTTGTTTTGATACATCCTAGAAAATGCTACAGACGTGGGGACAACGTATAGCCATCGAGAATAGGTCTCGGCAAAAGGTGTAAATAACGCAAAAGACAAGGATACATGGCCACTAGGAAGAGATTTATACTGGTCTTCGCCTGAAAAAGGATGGAAACTACTTGAGCCCTCATTGGTAAAAGGGCGAACTCGCCCCAATGAATACTTCATTACCTCCACCATAATGGATGAAACGAGCACTGCCTTAGTAGCATTCCACGATGTAGTCTTAAGCTCCTCCTCCTTAAAAAGATAACCAGCCCCTAACATCACTCCTAGCGTTGGTATCATTATTGTTTTTTCACCAAAAACGGTAGCTACATCACAAAAATCGTTTACGCCACCACGCTGATGTAAACTGGCATAATTGTGACTAGACTTATCTAACAAAAAAGAAAGACCAACCATCCCTGTTGTAACAAACGTTACATTTCTAAACTGATGATTAAAATCAATTTTTAAATTTAAAGAGTCTTTATCGTTCTGGCCATGCACAACAACACTAGTAAAGACAGCTAAGATAAGAAGGTTTATAAATCGAAGAAGAGAACTCATTGTTTCATTTTTTATAACATCAAAAGTAAAAAAAGATACTTAACACAGGGTTAACTTCCAACCATAATAATTAGGCTAGTATTGTGGCTTAATTAACACTAATGATAAACAACAATAACTTTGGAGAAGATTTTAAGTGGGGAGTGACAATAAGTGCATTTCAAAACGAGGGAGCTGCACAGATAGATGAGAAGGGACTCTCTATCTGGGATACATTTACTGCTACAAAAACAAATGTTAAGAATGGAGATGAGATAGGTGAATCATGTGGTTTTTACACAAAATATGAAGATGACATACAATTAACCAAAGAATTAGGATTTGACTCGTTCCGCTTTTCTATAAGTTGGACACGCCTATTACCTCAAGGCTATGGAGAAATAAACCACAAAGGGATTGAGTTTTATAATAAGGTGATAAATTGTTGTTTGAAAAATGGATTAAACCCATGGGTCACCATATACCATTGGGATTTACCACAAAAACTAGAAGACAATGGAGGTTGGACAAATCGACAAATCATTGACTGGTTTAGTGAGTATGTTAAACTATGTGTGAAATCGTTTGGTGACCGAGTAACCAATTGGATTGTAATGAATGAACCCATGACCTTTGTGGGATTAGGTTATTTTATGGGTTACCACGCACCCCAGCGCATAGGAATCACTTCGTTTTTAAAAGCGGCGCACCATGCTGTTTTAGCCATGGCGGAAGGAGGACGAATGATTAGAAACCTTTACCCTCATGCTAATATTGGTATTGGGTTATCGTGTTCCTACGTTAAACCTATCAATCAATTAGCTAAAAACAAGAAGGCTGCATTACGTATGGAAGCATTGCTAAATCGGTTTTTCATTGAGCCCCTACTCGGCTTAGGTTATCCCAGCGATGTAATGCCATCTCTTCAACTCATTAAAAGTTACTTTAAAAAGGGAGATGAACACCTAATAGCATTTGATTTTGACTTTATAGGTTTGCAGTATTATTTTAGAGTCGTCGCCAAATATAGCCTATCACGCCCCATCTTATTTGCTGACGAAGTTTCGCCTTTGGAAAGAAAATCAAATCTAAATGTGATGAATTTAGATGTTTATCCTAAAGGCATTTACAAGGTTTTAAAACAGTTTCATGAACGATACCCTCAGGTTAAAAAGATACTGATTAGCGAAAGTGGGGTTTGTTATCCTGATTTTCAGATAGCTAACCACATCCATGACGTCCGACGAAAAAAATATCATCAAAACATACTTAAAAACATTTATAAAGCAAAAGAAGAAAATGTACCCGTGGAAGGTTATTTTGTTTGGACATTAGTAGATAACTTTGAATGGAAGGAAGGTTTTGAACCACGGTTTGGTATTGTGTATACCAATTACACAACTCAGGAACGAATTATTAAAAACTCTGGGTTATGGTTCAAAAAATTTCTCAGAAAAGCATAAAAAAGCCTCTAAAAAGAGGCTCTAATAAAAATAAACTGAAACAGCTACTATTCTACCTTATAAATAATCAAAGCTGAATAGGTAGCCACACTTGCATTAGCATGACTACTATATTTTACACTAATAATTTGATCCGCTGTGATGGACTCCGAATTTAAAAAATTATTAATCTGATCATCTAACGATTGGTCATAATCATCTGTACCAGTATACTGAAAATGCTTCGTCAATACTTTTTTCATATCTATTTTCGTTTTAAGTTCATAATTGGTTTACTATACTTAAAGAAACGAAAATTTTGAAAGAAGGTTAGCTTTTTTACACGAATATAACTATTACTTTTATATTTTGTTGACTTTCGGGCGTTTACTAATGTGTAAACTGGGGTGTACCTATAACTGTATGCTTAGGCGCACAAAAGATGCGACCGCCTATCTGCAAAAAGTTACCCGTGTTAAGTACACCCTTAAGCTTTGATTGTTGCGCTTGTGGTTGAGCAATTAAACGGCTCATTGAAATAATTGCTTGGGTCATTTCATTCTCACGAATTTTTAAATCCTGCAACTCCTTTTCTATGCTTTTCTTTTCCTTTTCTATAAACATGGTTGTTTGTCCTGTTAACAACCAATGCAAATTTAAGTCAGGAATAAGTTTTACAATACCTATAAAAAATTCCTCATTCGGAAAGGTGCGGTTAGTCAAATAGCTTGAAATAGTTGGTTGTTTTTTACCTATCAACTCACAAATATCATCTACTCGTATGGCTTTCAACCTCATAACCTCCTTAATTCTTGCGCCTATTGTATCCATAATAAATATTTTAAAAATTATTACAACATTTATATTATTACTATTTGTAATAGTAAATTACTATTTGTAATATTGCATCTGTATTACAAATATAAACGCTACAAATATAAATGAACAATGGCTAAAAAACAATTTACTTGCCGTATTAATACAGAATCTTATAATTTTTTAGAGAACTTCTCAAAAGAGGTGGGTATAAATCACCCTGCGTTTAAAACCATGCCTAATATATCTAAATCATTAGATATAGTAATAGGATTAATGGCGGACATCAAAAATAACAATATACCTAATTGCGACTGGAATAGTTTGACTGAAAGGGTAAACCATGAATGATACTTTCATCTATTTACATAGGCGGTTTTTAAATTGGGAGTGGTTTAATAAGCCCGAAATGGTGGTAATATTCATATACATATTAATGAAAGCGAACCCAAAAAATAAAAATTGGCAAGGCTTAATAATAGAAAGAGGTCAACTGGTAACGTCATTAGATAGCATTTGCCACGATACTAGATTTACAAAGCAGGTTGTTCGCACTTGTCTAAAACGGCTAAAATCAACACAAGAAATAACAATAAAAACAACACACCGATACAGTGTGATAAATAACACTTACCAAACATACAGTAAAGAAACTAACACAGTAAACAACACAGACAATAACACACCGCTAACACACGAACAACACACCACTAACACACCACTAACACTAACTAATAATGTAAATAAATCTAATAAGGTTAATAAAGAAAATAAAAAACAAGCCCCCCCCTCCATTAAAAAAGAGGTTTTTGATAATGTTTTTTTAGAACAAAAAGAGATTGATAGTTTAATTGTGAAATATGGAGAAACCGACACACAAAAGATGTTTGAAAAGCTATCAAACTACAAAACACAGGAGGGAAAGCAGTACAAGAGTGATTATGGAGCTATTAATAACTGGGTGGTTAAATGGCTTGCAAAAGAAAAACAGACGACTCAAACGCCAAATTTAACCCCAAAAACAGACACGAAAGAACAGGCGAACAACCAACCAACACCAAAAAACTATAACGTTTACAGCTTCTAACATGACAACACTAACCCTAAAACACAGTTTAAGCGATGAGCAAATTTCTAATTTGTGGCGAAGACATCACAACACTATTAAAATTAATAATTCAAAGTACGACCTAACAAATGAAAATGAATTTAAGGCGCATTCTAAGCTCATTTATGACATTGGGAGCAATTTTGCAGATAGAGAGTTCAGGCAGTTTGAGATAGATGAAAATAACCGCCTTATTTTGCGTTTTTTGCTTTATTACTTCAATGGGTGCGAATTGGCACACTCTGTTTTTCCTGACCGTGGATATTCAGTACACAAAAACCTTTTGTTTGTGGGCGA
>QKIO01000327.1 GCA_003251015.1 Bacteroidales bacterium | reverse complement strand
TCTTGAACGTGTGGATGAAGGGGTGCTTACTTATAGTTTAAGTAATGATAAGGGCACGGTGCAAGATGTGCCGGTTCGTTTTGTGTATTCGGGAGGTTACTTGTCTACCGACATCGTGATGAGTGATGAAAAAGGCTTGCTTGCCTCGCCCCTATTTACCAAGTCTTCGGGGTGTACCACAGAGATGCTAGTGAGCCAGATTGATGTATTAACCATTGGCCGCTTAGCCACCACCAATATCTATGTGCGCAAACTCATCGAACGCGAAACAGCCTTTAAAAACTCGGTAACTGTGGGCTGTAAGTAGGATTTAAGTGTGTTAGCAATCATGCTAACAGACCAAAGAGCATAAAAGATTATTCAGTGAAAAAGATTATTTTTGAAATAAAAATTTGAATGGCAAAGGAATCTGAAATCATATTTTATCAAGGAGATGATGGAAATGTGAAAATTGAGGTAAGCTATCACGACGAGACTTTTTGGATGACTCAAAAGAAAATTGCAGAGTTATTTGGAGTACAGAGACCTGCAATAACTAAACATTTGAAAAATATCTTTGATGATGGCGAATTAGTAGAGGATTCAGTTAGTTCCATTATGGAACATACTGCCGAAGATGGCAAAAATTACAACACCACATTTTATAATCTTGATACAATTATTGCAGTTGGATATCGGGTAAACTCTAACAAAGCAACTAAATTTAGAATTTGGGCTACAAAAATTCTTAAAGAGTTTGTAACAAAAGGATTCGTACTCGATGATGAACGGTTAAAGCAAGGAAAGCATTTTGGAAAAGATTATTTTGATGAGTTACTTGAACGGATTCGGGAAATTCGGGCAAGTGAAAGACGCTTTTATCAAAAAATAACTGACATCTACTCACTTTCATTAGATTACGACAATTCTGATTTATTGACGAAGGATTTTTTCGCATCAGTTCAAAATAAACTTCATTGGGCAATAACTGGCAAAACAGCAGCAGAGATAATATATACAACAGCAGATGCGAAGAAGCTATATCTAGGATTAACAAATTGGAGACACGCTCCTGATGGTAAAATCCTAAAATCCGATGTTTCAATTGCTAAGAATTATTTGCATGAACAGCATATTAAAGAACTCAATAGAATTGTTTCAGCATATCTTGATTTAGCAGAAAGTAGAGCAGAAAGACAAATCCCAACTACTATGCAAGATTGGATTAATTTCTTACATCAGTTTTTGGAATTATCAAGCTTTCCAATTCTCAAAGACAATGGAAAAATATCAGCTTTAGAGGCTAAATTAAAAGCGGAACAAGAATATGACAAATACAGAAAGATTCAAGATGAAAGCTATCAATCTGATTTTGACAAAGAAATAAAAAGGTTAAAAGGAGAATTATAAACACGAAATCAATCCGTTGCATGCCAAAAAAAAATGGTTGTGAATTATCAAGTTCTAGATAATAGCCGTTATATACCCAGTATCTAATTATCTAAAACCTCGGAGGTTTTATCGTCAACAGAAATTTCTCAACACAAACTCTTCGAGGTTCTTGATGTAACAAAGGATTTAGGAGTCGTTGATGTCTTTTTATCCATCACCCCATGCTTTCGTGGTTCAAAGATTATAATAATACTTTTTTGGTTTAATCTAAAGCATCACCCAAATGAATATTATATCTTAGCACAAATTTTACAGTATGCCTCAACCTTTACGCGGAACCAGTTCTGATGCTGGTAAAAGCATTATTAATGCTGGTTTTTGCCGCATTTTAAAACAAGATGGTTATTCTCCTGCGCCTTACAAGGCTCAAAATATGTCGCTTAATAGTTATGCCACCCCCGAGGGGTATGAAATTGGGCGAGCACAAGCCACACAAGCCGAAGCATGCGGCATCCCTTGTCATTCTGATATGAATCCGGTACTTCTAAAACCCACGGGCGAAAAAATGTCGCAGGTGGTACTTAATGGCAAACCCATTGGCAACCGTTCGGCCTACGAATACTTTCGCTCCAACGACAACAGCTATCTTTTTGATGCGGCTCATGCGGCTTTTGAACGTTTAAATCAGTTGTACGCCCCCATTGTACTCGAAGGGGCTGGTTCTATTTCGGAGTTAAATCTTAAAAATAGAGATATCGTTAATATGAGTATGGCCAAACGTGTGAATGCGGCGGTATATCTCATCTCGGATATTGAGCGAGGAGGTGTTTTTGGCAGTGTGTATGGCTCCATCCAACTATTACCGCCTGATGAGCGTGCCTTAGTCAAAGGCATCATCATCAATAAATTTAGAGGCGATAGTGTCTTGTTTGATGAAGGTAAAAAAATACTTGAGGAGCTTACAGGCATTCCCGTTACTGGCATCATCCCGTATCTAAAGGATGTTTATATTGAAGATGAAGACTCGGTGGTGCTGGGTAAAAAACCAAGTTCTGCACGCACTGGCAAAGTAAATATCTGTGTGGTGAAGATGAGTTACATGGCTAATTTCACCGATTTTAATGCCTTGGAATTTGATGAGCGGGTACATCTGTATTATTCACAAGAAATAACTCAAATAGAACAGGCTGATATTGTTATTTTGCCAGGCTCAAAAAACACCCTAGCGGATTTGACCGAGATACATCAAAATGGCGTAGCTACTGCCGTATTAAAGGCGTATCAAAACAATAAAACGGTCATTGGCGTGTGTGGGGGATATCAGATGATGGGTGAGCGTGTGCTAGACCCACTTAGTATCGAAGGTTCCATCCCCGAGGTTGCTGGTCTCAACTTGTTGCCTGTTGAAACCACCATGGGTACAGAAAAACTGACGGTGCAAGCCCAGTTTAGGTTCTTAGATAATGACGCTGTTTGTGAAGGATACGAATTACACATGGGAATAACCACTCCTACACGTGTGGTTAAACCTTTGAATGTGCGTACCGATGGCAGCACTGAAGGTGTGTACATCAACCAAACCTGTTGGGGGAGTTATTTTCATGGCATCCTAGACAATAAGGTGGTGATAGACCATTTATTGGCGCCTTACACCCCACTCAAAAGCAACCGTCCCGATTATCGCACTTTTAAAGATGGTGAATACGATAAGTTAGCGGCTCATCTGCGGGAGCATCTCGACATTAATGCCATGTATCAACAAATGTTACAAACCAACTAATCATGAAATATTCACACGGCGACGATGGTTATTTATTTACTCGTGCCATAGAAGCTAATTTTAGTACCAACACGTGGTATAAAGGGCCCTCTAAGGCACTTATCCAACACCTGCAAGAGCAAATGCCACTTATTGGCCATTATCCCGAGGTGTATGCCGAATCGCTTACGACCACTTTGGCGGAGATACATCAGCTATCGCCCGACCAAATACTGGTAAATAATGGAAGCACCGAAACCATATTTCTTATAGCACAAGCTTTTAGAGCTTCGAACAGTCGCATTGTGACGCCTACTTTTTCGGAGTACGAACACGGCTGTTTGTTGTTTGACCATGCTGTTTCATTTTGTGGGTATGGTTTTATCACACCGGGTTTGCATACGCCAGAAGGCTTATTTTGGTTGTGTAACCCAAATAATCCCACCGGCCAAATACTTAAACGAGAGGTGTTGGCAAAAATCATTCGCAACAACCCACAAACCATTTTTGTGGTTGATGAGGCATATAGCGATTATTGCCTCGAGAACGAATCGTTGGTGCCAGAAGTCTCGAAAGTTAAAAACCTTATTATCTTAAAGTCATTAACCAAAAACCATTGTCTGCCAGGCTTACGTTTGGGGTATATGGTTTCTCATGCTTCGTTAAAGCAACGCATCGAGAAGTTTCGTCCACCGTGGTCCACCAATAGCTTGGCCATTCAAGCGGGACATTTCTTATGTGCTCATCCAGCCTTTGAGTTTGATGAGTTGATAAAGTACCATTCTTTAGCCCTTAGTTTTCAGTCTGAGCTGGCCAACATAGATGGGTATGAGCCAATGCCATCGGTAACGGGTTATTTTTTGGTTAAAACACCTTTCAAAGCCAGTGAACTTAAGGCAAAGCTGATGCATGATTATGGTTTACTTATTCGTGACGCTTCTAGTTTTAGAGGATTAACCCCCAATCATATTCGGGTGGCTACTTTGGATAAAACCAAAAACAACCTGTTGGTTAGTGCACTTCAAAATGTGCGTGAGTTAAATAGGACATTGGATTTTAATTATTAGCACTCACATTGGCTTTTATGCAAATACACCGCAAGCCTATGCAAAATAGACCAAAGCTTACGGTAACTCATTTGCTTATTTTTGTGACTTATACGTTTTGAATGACACCAACTACCGAACTATTTATACTCTTATTAGCCTGTTTGATGGATACCCTTTGGGGTGACCCATCGTGGTTGCCACATCCTGTGGTGTATTTTGGTAACACCATCTCCTTTTTAGAGAAGCGGTTTAATGGCGGTTCGTTTTTACTGTTAAGAGGTGCCTTGATGGCTATTGGTTTGGTGCTTGTGGTGGCGTTGTTTTTTATAGGGCTGATGAAATTGGTTGATTTTATACATCCCAGTTTAACCATTGCGGTGAGTGTGCTATTTTTATTTTTTGGCTTGGCCAATCGCACACTTATTGTTGAAGGACGGATGGTTTTTGAGGTCTTAGACAAGCAGGGTTTAGACGCAGGACGTAAGCAATTGGCACGTATTGTGGGTCGCGACACGTCTAACTTAAGCGCTCAGCAAATACGCACCGCTACTCTCGAAACCATGGCCGAAAACCTTAGCGATGGCGTGGTGGCGCCTCTTTTTTATTACCTCTTAGCTGGCGTGCCCGGTATTATGTGTTACAAGATGATTAACACCATGGATTCCATGATTGGTTATAAAAACGACCGTTATATACTGTTTGGTCGTTTTGCAGCTCGTTTAGACGATGTGGCTAATTATGTGCCGGCTCGTTTGACTGCTTTTTTTATGGCGCTGAGTGGCTTATCGTGGCGTGCCCTTTATTATGTATTTACGTTTGGCGGCAAGCATGCCAGCCCTAATGCTGGATATCCCGAAGCCGCGTTGGCTGGTTTGTTAAATGCCCGTTTTGGAGGCCCCAACGTTTATCATGGTCAGTTGGTTGATAAACCTTACATTGGTTTTAACACCAAAGAATTTACTTATTCCGATTTCAAAATAGCAGCTCGCACCAACCTATTGGTGTTTGTACTCTGCATCCTAACTAGTGTAGTAATAATTTATACGGTATGATACAACTTCCTGATTTGCACATCTCGACTCTGCCTTTGGCGTTAGAGGCCGAAATACAACATAAAATAGACCAAAAAGCTAAACCCTTGGGTTCGTTAGGTCAGATGGAACGTATTGCCAAACAAGTGGCTATGATACAAGGCACTTTAACGCCACAACTGACTAAGCCAGTGATGCTCACCATTGCTTCCGACCACGACATCTGTGAAGAGGGCGTGAGTCCTTGTCCCATTGAGATAACGTGGCAGCAATGTTTAAATTTCCTACATGGAGGTGGTGGTATTGGTTTGTTTGCAGCCGAATATGGGTTCGACTTATTGGTGGTTGATGCGGGTGTGAAGTACGATTTTGAAGCTCATCCCAAATTGATAGATGCTAAGGTGCGTAAGGGGTCGCGTAATTTCAGACACGAGCCTGCCATGACCATGGAGGAGTGTCTTAAAGCCATTCAAAACGGCCGGGATATAGTAGCATCCATACATGCCAAAGGCACTAATGTGGTTGGTTTTGGAGAGATGGGCATTGGCAATACCTCGCCTGCGTCGGCTTTATTGGCTGTATTTACAAATTGTTCGGTGGCCACTTGCGTAGGGCCTGGCTCTGGCTTAAAACCCGAAGGTGTATTACACAAAGGGTTGGTATTGCAAGAAGCCATTGATAAACATGGCATCTCTGATGACCCTTTGGTGAATCTGTCTCGTTTTGGAGGACTCGAAATTGCCACCATCGCAGGGGGTATGTTAGAGGCTGCAGCACGTAAGATGGTTATTATCACCGATGGTTTTATCACCACTTCGGCCTTGTTAGTGGCTCATGCCATTGAACCTCGTATGGTGGATTATGCGTTTTTCTCACATCAGTCCCAAGAACAAGGGCATAAACGGATGGTTGACTTCCTTAAGGGAGAGCCTATTCTCGATTTAGGTTTTAGATTGGGCGAAGGCACTGGTTCTGCTGTAGCCTATTCCATTATAAAAGGGTCGGTGGCCATGCTAAATAAAATGACGTCGTTTGATGAAGCTGCTGTGTTTAATACAGCTAATGTGGCCAAAGCCTCTTGTAAGATTTGATATGGAAACCAATAATGTCACTTGTGAACTGCCTTTTTTAATCCTCGCCACGACAACCTCTTACGAGGAGAAAAGGCATCTTCTGTTACAGAATGGCTTTTGTGGGCATATCAATGAGGTCAACTGGCCACAGTTTGATTTTGTAATAGATGTGCAGTTTTATATGGCTCATACCAAGCAAGCGCTCGTTATTTGTTTTGAAGTACAAAATGAGGTGGTGCGTGGTACTTACCTAAGCGATAATGACCCCGTGTGGGAGGATAGTTGTGTGGAAGTGTTTTTACGTACCAACGACTCCCATTATTACAATTTTGAGTTTAATTGTTTAGGCACCGCCTTGGCTGCCAAACGACTTAGCAAGAGCGATTTTACACGCTTCACCCCAACTCAGATGTTAGACATAAAACGCACCTCTTCGTTAACGTTTAATGATGTCACACACTCTGGCTCTCCCATGGACTGGTGGCTGTTGGTTGAGATACCCTTTCATTTAATATCATACCAAGCAGAGATGCCTCTATTTGTCAACTTGTATAAGTGTGGCAACAAAACCCAAATACCTCATTACCTAAGCTGGGCACCCATCAACTTACCACAACCCAATTTTCATTGCCCTGAGTTTTTTAGGGAGGTTCGTTTAGGGTTGTAAGGGTTGAATGCTGCATTGTGGTACGTT
>QKIO01000149.1 GCA_003251015.1 Bacteroidales bacterium | reverse complement strand
AAAATCAAGCCTTTGATATTTCAACGGGAGGTCGGTGGCGGATTCGAACCGCCGTACACGGTTTTGCAGACCGTTGCCTAGCCACTCGGCCAACCGACCGTTGATTTTACAGTGTGCAAAAGAAGCAATAAAAAATCACGGTAGCAAATTTTATCCGTTTTTTTCAGCAAATAATTGCAAGCACTCTGGACACAAACAATTATTGTACTTATCTGCCAATAACTTAAGATTTTCTGGACGAACCGTATAATTCTCACACCAGCACGACAACTTTACCGTACGATAACATTCAAACGCAGCTGAACATTTAGGACATACTTTCTGCACAATACCTACATCTTCCATAACTCTTATTTTGTAAAGGTGATACTTACGCATTTCATTTGTCCACCCATGGGCGGATTCATCTTAGATACTTTAATGCTTACCTTCTTCACGTGAGGGAACTTAGCGTATATCGCATCAACCATACGTTTGGTAACATTCTCCAACAAATGAGCATTAATCATGATTTGCTCTTTTATCAACTCATAAACAGTTACGTAATTAAGAGCATCCTCTATATTATCGGTTTGAGCTGGGATAACACACTCCGTTTCGATGGTTGCATTCACTACAAAACGATTTCCCACCACTTGTTCCTCTTTAAAACAACCATGATAGGCATAAAATTCCATATTCTCTAACTCTATTACCCCTACCAAATTACCTTCTTGCGTCATAAAAAAATATTTTTGTGCGAAAATACACCATAAACCAGAAAGAGCCGAACAATAAAACGAAAATATCTTACTTTTGTAATTTACATGACAAAGTATAATCATTCAATACAATTAAGATGAGCAAGGAGACTACTGATACAGCTAACAGCGAATTACCAAAAACAAATTTCATTCATCAGGAGATTGACAAAGACTTGCAGCAGGGTAAAAACAATGGAAAGGTACTAACTCGCTTTCCTCCTGAACCGAATGGTTACTTACATATTGGTCATGCCAAATCCATTTGTTTGAATTTTGGATTGGGCGAATATTACAAAGGAGGCACCAACCTACGCTTTGACGATACCAATCCAACCAAGGAAGACACTGAATATGTAAACTCCATTATGGAAGACGTGAGTTGGTTAGGTTTTACCTGGACTAACGAACCTGTTTACACCTCAGATTATTTTCAACAATTATACGACTGGGCGGTGTTACTTATCTTAGCCGATAAAGCCTATGTGGATGACCAAACAGCAGAGCAAATAGCTGCTCAAAAAGGAACGCCAACCACTGCAGGACAACACAGTCCGTTTCGCAACCGTACCGTTGCCGAGAATTTGGATTTGTTTGAGCGCATGAGAAAAGGTGAATTTAAAAATGGCGAACACGTGTTGCGTGCCAAAATAGACATGGCCTCACCCAACATGCACATGCGCGACCCATTGATGTACCGCATTATTCATGCCCATCATCACCGCACGGGCAACGATTGGTGCATTTACCCAATGTATGACTTTGCCCACGGACAAAGTGATTTTTACGAAGGCATCACCCACTCTATCTGCACCTTGGAGTTTGAGGTGCATCGTCCGTTATACGAATGGTTTTTAAATCAAATATTGGAGGCCGATCCTAAATTAAAGGAATTACCCAAGACTCGTCAAATCGAATTTGCCCGTTTAAACCTCAACTACACTGTGATGAGTAAACGTCGTCTATTGGAATTGGTGAACTCCAAAATAGTAACTGGCTGGAACGACCCACGCATGCCTACCATCTCAGGCTTACGTCGCAGAGGGTACACCCCAGAATCAATACGTATGTTTGCGGACAAAGTAGGCGTTGCTCGTCGCGAAAACATTATCGACGTATCGCTTTTGGAGCATTGCGTACGTGAAGACCTAAACAAGAAAGCACCTCGTGTATATGCGGTTTTAAACCCTGTAAAAGTAGTCATCACAAATTTTGCAGAAGGAGAAGTGGAATGGATGGAAGCCGAAAACAACCCAGAAGACGATACGATGGGAACTCGTACCATCCCATTTACGCGTGAGATTTTCATCGAACGAGACGACTTTATGGAAGGGGCTCCTAGTAAATTCTTTAGGATGGATGTAGGCCGTGAGGTGCGTCTAAAAAATGCCTACATTGTCAAATGCGAATCCATCACAAAAGATGCCAATGGCGAAATAACAGAGATACAATGCACCTATGATGCCAACACAAAAAGTGGAATGGAAGGCAGTAATCGCAAAGTAAAAGGCACTTTACATTGGGTAAGTGTGAATTACAGCAAACAAATTACCGTTAATCTATACGACCGTTTATTTAAGGATGAAGATCCTGCAGGCCATAAAGATGTTGACTTTAAAGAGTTTTTAAATCCAGATTCTCTAAACACCATTAACACCTGTTGGATAGAACCTAATTTTATGGAAGCAGGTGCCAAATTTAATGATGGCATCTTACGTTTTCAATTTCAACGTTTAGGTTATTTCTGTTTAGATATGGATTCTAAACCAGACAGCCCAATATTTAACCGTACTGTACCATTGAAAGATTCGTGGGGAAAAAATGCATAAGGTGATATAATTTTTACCAGAAAGCCCGATGATAACAATAATCATCCGGCTTTCTTATTTATAAAAATTTTGGGTGAAAAGATGCACATCAACACAGACTAAAAAAAAATAATACCTTAGTGATTTCTTACACAAATTAACAAACCCACAACATGAGTAAAATCTATTTATCTTCAACGCTAAAACTAGCGCGTGTTCTTGCAATAACAATCGGTGCATTATGCTCTAGCTTAAACTCTATGGCAGCTAAATACACGCTACTAGAAAAGGACATTACCATCGACAAAGATGGACTTATAACCAAATGCACCTACGACTTTGCTATTGATTCAATCATCATTCCATCTAAATTAGGAAATGTTACAATCACAGGTATTGCAAGCACAACCATGTATGGTGTATTCTACAATAAAAACATTAGTTATGTTGAATTTGCGAACTCTATGACCTTTATCGGAGATAACGCCTTTTCCAATAATAAAATAACAAAATTAACAGTGCCCAATAACATAAAACACATCGGAAACAACGCTTTTGCCAATTCGAAAATTCAGGAGTTGGTACTTAGCAATGGCTTAATATACATAGGAAGCAATGCATTTTATTACAATAATCTTGAAAATGTAACATTACCTAATAGCATTACGGTCATTTCAAGTGGAGCCTTTGCTAGCAATAAATCTACATTTAAGACCTTTATACTACCTAAACCAACCGACGCAAATTTTGAATATTGGATGAGTAGCGATGGTGAAAAATTAACTGGCGGCTCATCGGCAAAAAATGATTTCATAACCTACACAGCTAAAATACCCTACACTCTAACAAGTGATGATGTAGTAGTTACTAATGGATACATAGTAAGTTGTTCGTATTCATTTGAGAAAAAATACATCACCATCCCATCAACACTGGACGGACAACAAGTAATAGGCATAAAAGATGGCGACATCCTAAATTCTCCGTTAGAAAGTCCATTTTCACACAGATCCATTAAAGAAATAAATCTCCCATCTACACTAAAAGAAATTGGAATCTACGCCTTTCTTGATAACAATATCGACAGTGTATACATCCCCTCTAGTGTAGAGGTTATTTCGACCTACGCCTTTTCAAAGAATTCCATTCGAATTGTAGCGTTTGAAAAAAGCACCAACCTAAAAAAGATAGACGCTGGCGCTTTTAAAAACAACCCTGCGTCACTAAAATTTAAGCTACCAACTCAAATCAATAATAAATTTGAGGCTTGGGTTCAGAACGATGGTAAATACTTCAATGCAGGAGATGACTACACCCCAAACTTAGACTACTCAATTATTGCTAAAATACCTTATACCATAACCAACCAAGATGTGGTAGTTGATAATGGCGTTATTACAAAATGCACTTACGACTTCAGCAGTAAATTCATCACCATACCTACAACACTAAACAATCAAAAAATAATTGGCATAAAGAATTCGGATGAAAAAAATTTAATTTTTTCTAAACGAGAAATTGCAGAACTTAATCTGCCTTCAACATTAGAATTTATAGGTGACAATGCATTCTTCCAGAACAACTTAAATAGCATAGATTTTTCGAAATGCACTCAACTTAAAACGATTGGAGCATCAGCATTCTACAGCAATTTACTAGATAGCGTTGTGATAACCTCTAGCATTGAAACAATAGGAAACGAAGCTTTTAGATTTAACATAGGACTAGACACTGTGATTTTTAACAACAACAGTCGTCTAAATAACATAGGAGCAAGCGCATTTAGCGGTAGTAACACCACAATAATTTACAAACTACCAACACCCACGAAAGACCACTACACCTTCACTAAATGGTTAGATAGCAATAACAAAGCTTACAACGGTGGACAAGTAGTTTCTTTTACTACTTACGCAACATCTCCATTTACGGCTCAATATACTTTGAAAGAAAACACCCCAGCCATTAGCCTATCTGATAATCTTGTGATGGAAGCCGGTATTTCTTGGGATAGATTTAGCATATCAAACATTGGCAACAGTCCGCTTATAATAAGTAACATTATCTTACCAAATTACTATTCCACAGACTGGAAAAGCGGAACCATAAACAGTGGCGAATCAAAATCCATATTAGTTACCTATACTGCTCCAACACGCAGCCCGCTGCACAATGGAATTGTGGAAGTTGTTTCAAACGCAGTATTTGGCACCAATACCTTAACCGTTGAAGTATTAGGTAGCGGAACCGCTGTTACAACACCGTCTGAATTAGCACTTCAAATTTCGCCAAATCCGGTAAGCTCAACACTAAGCATTTTACCTGCAAAACAATACGACATACAAATATTTAGTATAAACGGTACACTTGTTTTTCAAGATTACAACACCAATACAATAAACACAGAAGCACTGCCTAAAGGCTACTATTTTATTGATGTCAAAACAGAAAAAAGGAATACTACATTAAAGTTTATCAAGAAATAGAAGTAAAATAAAGTTACTGAGAAATAATAGTAAGCACAAAGAAAGCCCGATGATAGCAATAATCATCGGGCTTTTTATATTTCACACGGCTTACGCCGTTTCGTATTTATTGTTTTCTGATAAGAGGCACCCCTTTAAAATCAATGCCATCCCAACCCGATTTCATAAAGTTACGAATATTCTGATGGTCATCACCGTCTAAATGCTCTAGCACATCCTCGGTATAATAGGAGCCGAAACAGGCCAACGTTTCTTCTTCGCTTAGGTTCTGAAGTTGTGCAAACGCAAATAACTTACAAGAGCCATTGTTTTGATTCTCTAAATTTGTCACTTCCCCGTTTGTAAATTCGGTTGGTGTAAACATGTAAAGTTCGTCTATTAAGGCAATGAGCTCGGCAAAATCGATGTTAGCTTGACTCGATAATTTCTCTTTAAATGAAGTCAGGTTCATAGTTTCTTTTTTATAATATTACACAAAACGACTACAGCATCCAACTTTGAAGAAGGATATTGTAGTCGTTTAAGTATTCATTGATAACCTATATTATTTCCAAACAGGCTTTTTTCAAGCGATGAATCGTTTCTGTTTTTCCAATAAGCTCGGCGATAAGCATTAAATCGGGACCAAAACCACCACCCACAAGCGCTAAACGAAAGGCATTCATCACCAACCCAAAACCTAGTCCTTTTGCCTCTACCTCCGCTGAAATAGCTTCTTTAATAGACTCCGCATTCCAATCTGTTACGTTTTCTAAAACAGGCTCTAAGCCAAGCATAAATGCAGGCACATCACCTTTCCAACGCTTCTTAACCACTTGCGCGTCGTATTCTTTAGGTGTTTCGAAAAAGAAAAAAGACTGCTCCCATAAATCAGACACAAAAGTCAAACGTTCTTTAACTAAACCAACAACCTGCTCCACGCGAGTTAAGTCAGCATTGACACCTCGCGCTTTTAAGTCTGACATGAATAAACCAGCTAACTTTTCATTACTGCTGGCTACTAAATGCTGCTGATTAAACCACTTTGCTTTATCGGGGTCGAAACGAGCACCAGATTTATTAACACGCTCAATAGAGAATGCCTTAATGAGCTCATCCATGGAGAACAGTTCTTGCTCAGTTCCTGGATTCCATCCTAGCAAAGCCAATAGGTTTACAACAGCCTCGGGCGAATACC
>QKIO01000341.1 GCA_003251015.1 Bacteroidales bacterium | reverse complement strand
ATTAAACTATATCCATTAACAAACTCAAGTACCATCAATGGAAAAAACGAAGCCCTTTACGTGAGTGTTGAAATGAATCAGGGGCAGTATCAATTAAAAGGGGGGCAAAAAGTTAGTGCTCAAGGCTCAATCGGCGTGGGCGTTGATGTGATTGATTTTTTAAACGTGGGAAATCGTAAATGTGGGGTTTCGTCCATTGAGTTGATGGTTGATAATCGAGTTAAATTTCATTCGTTAATCAATGAATTTAGTTTTAGTGAATCGCGTTATATCAATAGTCACATCGATTATGCCGAGAAGCAAAAAACGGGACGAGTGATTCAAAAGAGTTTTGTGGATGCTAACAATAAGTTACATATTTATCAGGTTAAAAATTCGGAGTCTTTTTCCATTAGTTTGGCGCAAACAAGAGAGCTTAAGTATATCGTGAAAGATGTACGGGGTAATGTATCCACATTAAACTTTAAGGTTAATGGAGAAGCGCAATTGCCACATTACCATCCTAAAGCTGTTCGTTTGATGGACTGTAAACAAGCATTTGTTTTCGACACCCTTGGTTTTGCCGTTAAGATACCCGAAGGTGCGTTATATACCGATTTGCCATTTAGTTACAGCAGTGAATCAAATGCAGCGGTGAAAAATAAACGCATCTTCACGTTTGGGAGTGCCTCAAACCCATTGCATGAGGGAATGACAGTGATATTAGATTTTCCATCCACTTTAAATGCGTATCGAAGCAAAGCTTTTGTGGCTAGTGTAGCTGCTAATGGTAAAATTGGTTATTTGGGCGGACAGGTTACTAACGGAAAAATACAAACAACCACCCGTAGTTTTGATTCGTTTGCCATTGGTGTGGATACTATAGTTCCAACTATCTCGTTTATTAATGTTCCTGCAGGTTCAGATTATGGTGTGAGCAAATCCATCAGGGTAGAGGTGCGTGATGAAATGTCGGGCATTACTGATTATCGCTGCACAATAGATGGGACATGGGCATTGTTTGAATACGATGCCAAAAATAATGTGTTGATAGGTGATTTTAAACGAATGCCTTTTTTAACCAAAGGGAAACATGTGTTGGAGGTTAGCGTGACCGATGCCAAAGGTAATCAAGCATCAAAAACCAAAAATTTTAGTTATTAATAACTGTTTGATGGTGTGCATATTTGGAAGAACGTGTTCTGCCTTAAGCTAAATCATTATATTTGTGGGTAATCACAGGTTTGTTTAACTGTATTTTATTGTAATTATGATTCGGAGATTATTTGTCATTATATTCATTTTTAGCACATTTGCTTTTCCGTCCAAGAGTCAAATCAACACCGATCGGATGCTTACCATTGGTCGTAATGCGCTTTATTTTGAAGATTATGTATTAGCCATTCAATATTTTAATAAAGTTATTCGAGTTAAACCTTATTTGGCCGAGCCTTATTTTTATCGTGGCTTATCTAAATACTATCTTGAAGACTATAATGGTGCGGTGATAGATCTTAGCGAAGCCTTGGAGAAAAATCCTTTTTTTGTGGATGCCTACAATGTACGTGGTATTATTAGTAGTAAAAATGATGATCACGAGAGTGCCATCAACGACTATAACGAAGGGTTGTCGCTTGAACCTGGAAATACGAACTTATTGGTAAATAGAGGCAGCAGTAAAATAGCCGTTAAACAATACGAATCGGCCATAGCAGACTTTGACCTGGTGCTCAAAAAAAATACCACCATGATGAGTGCCTATCTTAACCGAGGTACTGCCAAAGCTAGTTTAAAAGATTCGTTGGGTGCATTGGCCGATTTTACAAAAGTGGTGGAGTTATACCCCAATATGACCGATGGGTATGCCACTAGAGGTGTGCTTTATTATCAAATGCACGATTATACCAAAGCCCTTAAAGACTATGAAAAAGTAGTTGAGTTGAAACCTGACGTGTCGTATTATTACATGACACGAGGGGTTATTCGTTATCAGCTGGATGATTTGAAAGGGACGATGGCCGATTTTGACAAGGTAATCGAACTCGATCCTAAAAACAGTATGGCTTATAATAATCGGGGGATATTAAGGGCGCAGGTGGGTGATTTAAATCGAGCTGTAGATGATTTTTCACGCGTATTAGCCCTGGACCCATCTGATATACTCACGCTTTACAATAGAGCCACGCTCTTAATACAATTAGGGCTTAATAAACAGGCACTTGCAGATTTGAATGTTGTGATTGAAAACTATCCTAAGTATGGGCCAGCCTACTACAATAGGAGTATGGTTAAGCAACAATTAAACGATATGGCGGGTGCTAAGATAGATTACCAAACAGCCATTAAATTTAATTACGATCAACAAGCCAAAGCATCGGCTAAAAATGACTTAGCTAAATCAAATGATGATGAAGGTGAGGAAACTCAAGGGGCTAAGAAATCAAGTAAAACCACACGTAAGAAATCGGACAAAAACATAAATAACTACAATAAAATAGCCGTTTTGGACGATTTTGGGGATGATAATACCGATACCAAAGTCATCAATACAACACGTGGTAAAGTACAGAATAATAATATCTTCATTGATTTAGAGCCTGTTTTTGGTTTGACCTATTTTACGGCCGATACCACCATCACAAAACAACGTTACTATCAGCATGAGATAGCAAGTTTCAATAAGAAAAAACTGTATCAAAAACAGCTGGTCATCTCTAACAGAGAGGCTGAGATTGAAGGCAGTGAAACGGTGGCTTTATACAAACAGATTAAAACCATAACCGAAGATTTAGAAGACAAAGAAACATTGCGTGAAGAATTATTGGTGCGTGGTGTGTTGTATGGTGTGGTGATGAATTATACTAATTCGTTGAATGATTATAGCCTTTTATTATCCTTACAACCCAATAATGTGTTGGCCTTGTTTAATAGGGCTTACAGTCGCCATAAGATGGTGGAGATGATACGTGCACTGGAGGAAGAGAAGAGTAAACTGAATAATGTGAGCTTAAAAGGTGGACTGTCGCAAACCATTTATACCACCACAAACCAAACGCCTCAAAAAGACGATGGGTTTGAGCAAATATTAGATTATGATTTAATTATTAAGGATTTAACCCGTGTGATTGAATTAGCGCCTGATTTTGAATTTGCGTATTACAATAGAGGTATCATCCACTGTTTAAAACGAGATTTTGCCAAGGGGATTGATGATTTTAGTAGAGCCATAAAGATTAATCCTGATTTTGCCGAAGCGTATTTTAATAGGGGTTTAACACTTATTTTTACCGATAAGGAAGAGGCAGGCACCATTGATTTAAGTAAAGCCGGGGAATTAGGCATGTACAAAGCTTATAATGTGATCAAGCGTTACGGGGTGGAGAAACAGGGTTCTGACGAAATAGACAATAAGTAGATGATTAAAGAATCTGAGGTAATAGATACTAACAACCCTGAGTTTCAGGATGCTTTAAACCTAGTAGAACATACGCGTTCATCGGTTTTTCTTACAGGTAAGGCAGGTACAGGAAAATCAACTTTTTTGCGTTACATCGTAAAAACTGTGCATAAAAAGATGGTGGTGGTGGCTCCCACAGGCATTGCGGCTATTAATGCTGGTGGGGTAACCATTCATTCGTTTTTTAAAGTTCCTTTTCGCCCTATTTTGCCTGACGACCCCGATTTATCTACCAAAAATGGTCGTATTTTCGATTTTTTGAAGTATCGTAAAGAACACACCAAAATAATAGAAGAATTAGAACTGCTTATTATTGATGAAGTATCGATGGTGAGGGGTGATGTGCTTGATTTTGTGGATCGTGTGTTACGCATCTACACCAAACATAAAAACCTACCCTTTGGCGGCAAGCAATTGTTGATGGTGGGGGATGTGTTTCAGCTTGAGCCTGTTGTGAAACGTGAGGAGTGGGATATTTTAGGTCGTTTTTACCGTTCGGGGTATTTTTTTGATGCCCGTGTTTTTCAGCAAATCCCATTGGTGCAAATAGAACTAAAAAAAGTATATCGCCAAAACGACCCTACCTTTGTAAATCTTTTGGATCGTATTCGCATCAAACAAGCCACACCAAACGATATCGAAGCGGTTAACAAACAGTTTAACCCTGATTTCTCACCGCCTGTGGATGAGTTATTTATCACCTTGGCTACCCGTCGCGATACGGTGGATTACATCAACGAAAGCAAATTAAAGGAGTTAAAAGGAGAGCAATCGGCTTTTGATGGAACCATTTCTGGTGAGTTTCCAGAGTCGGGTTTACCCACCTTAAAACGGTTGATTCTAAAGGTCAATGCCCAAGTGATGTTTGTTAAAAACGATATGGAAAAGCGTTGGTATAATGGCAGTTTGGGACGCATTGAAGCTATTGATGAACATGGTATTTATGTGCGGTTGGAGAATGATAACATTGAGTTTATTACCCGTGAAATATGGCGTAATATTCGTTATAAATACGACGAAAAGAACAACCGCATCATCGAAGAAGAGTTGGGATCGTTTACCCAATATCCTCTTAAACTGGCGTGGGCTATTACCGTGCATAAAAGCCAGGGACTTACCTTTGATAAGGTTTTAATTGATTTTAGTGGTGGTGCCTTTGCAGGTGGTCAACTGTATGTGGCTTTGAGTCGTTGTCGATCGTTGGAAGGTATCGTACTCAAAACAAAAATATCACCTCGCGATATTATTGTTAATAAAGAGGTGGTGATTTTTTCGCGCTCATCCAACGATAAGTTATTAATAGAAAAAGAACTCAACAAGGCGGAAGCCAACGATTTATACCTTAATAGCTTACGCTATTTTGAAAAGGATGATTTTAAAGAGGCGGTACACTCGTTTGTCTTAGCCCACCAAAAACAAGAGAAACTGATGCAGCCTGGTGTTCAGCGACTGATTGCCACTAAACTGGCTAAAATAGTTGGGTTGAAAAATGAGTTGACAGAAGCTCGCCAACGACTTAAACAACAACAGGATAATGTGGCTGAGTTTGCACGAGAATACTTCTTGTTGGCCAACGAGTGTAAAGTGAAATATAAAGACAATAATTCGGCTTTGGCTAACTTAAATAAAGCTATTCAGCTCAATTCACGGTTTCACGAAGCTTATTTACGCAGGGGTTCTTTACGAGTAGAGATGGGCGATTTAACTGGTGCAGAAGCAGACTTCACCATGGTGCTAAAAATTAAAAATCGCAATTTTCAAGCTTTATATAATAGAGGTCGACTTCGTTTGTTGAATAAAAAGTACGAGGCAGCATACAATGATTTTATACAAGCTACCAACATCAAAAAAAATAATGGCGAAGCCTTTTATTATTTAGGTGT
>QKIO01000342.1 GCA_003251015.1 Bacteroidales bacterium | reverse complement strand
CACTTGCTTGTAAGCTCTGTTGATATTTTCTGATGAGCATACAATAGCTATTAATCTTTCTGTAATGACTCGTCCTTGATTCGTCTCTCTACCTAATTGCCCCGTCAATGTTGTTTTCGCTCCCATTACGCCTTTACGATTTCCAAATTGACCAAGAATGCTCTATAAACATATCGCGCTGGTAAGCTATTTGGTGCTGGTGCTCTATCGGTAAAAGTCTTATCCTACTGCTTCTTTAATTAACTGATTCAGACCGTCTCTCTGCTAAAAAAATAACTGAAATACTATATCTTCTGCTGACTTCTCAAAACCTTGCGCTGATTGTCTCCGTTCAGTGTGCTGTTTAATGTAACAGGCTCTGAGACCTCTCGGCATAAGATAGCATACTTTCGTCACGTCCTGCTTGATTTACTCTAAGTGATGACGGTTGACTTTGGGGCTTTCCCAAGCCATAACTCGGTTACCCTTCACTATTGAGCCTTTTATCAAGTTTCTGTTCGTTAGAACGTTGACTTTGCTGATGGCTTCCTTCTGTTTTGGGGTCCCCCACACCCCCCTTACCAATGGCTAGTTCTTACTGTCAACTAGGCAACTCAAAAACTTTCATCATGATAGCACGTTGCATGCCTGATATACTAAAAAAAGCGGCCTAAGCCGCTTTAAATATTATTTACAGACGTATTACTTTGCGTAACTAATAGCACGAGTCTCACGGATAACCGTAATTTTCACTTGCCCTGGATAAGTCATCTCTGTTTGAATCTTACGAGCCAAATCATACGACAATTCTTCCGCTTCTTTATCCGTTGTTTTTTCAGCACCTACAATAACGCGTAATTCACGACCCGCTTGAATAGCATACGTCTTCATTACACCTGGGTATGATTGAGCTAACGCTTCTAAATCTTTTAGACGCTTCACATACGCCTCAGCCACCTCACGACGTGCACCAGGACGAGCGCCTGATATAGCATCACAAACCTGAACGATCGGCGCAATTAGCGTGGTCATTTCCACCTCATCATGGTGAGCACCGATGGCGTTACAAATATCTGGTTTCTCCTTATATTTCTCAGCCAACTTCATACCTAAGATAGCATGTGGTAATTCTGGATCTTCATCCGACACCTTACCAATATCGTGAAGTAAACCAGCGCGTTTAGCCATTTTTGTATTTAAGCCCAATTCAGATGCCATTACCGCACATAAATTAGCCGTTTCACGCGAGTGTTGTAATAGGTTTTGACCATACGAAGAGCGGTATTTCATTTTACCGATTAATCGAATCAATTCAGGATGTAAACCATGCACACCTAAATCAATAGCAGTACGTTTACCCGTTTCAATCATCTCCTCTTCAATTTGTTTTTTCACCTTATTCACCACCTCCTCAATACGAGCAGGGTGAATACGACCATCCGACACCAATTGGTGAAGAGCTAAACGTGCAATTTCGCGACGCATAGGGTCAAATGCAGAAAGAACAATAGCCTCTGGCGTATCATCCACAATAATTTCAACACCAGTAGCGGCTTCTAGCGCACGTATATTACGACCTTCTCTACCAATGATACGACCTTTCATCTCATCCGAATCGATGTGGAATACCGTTACCGAGTTTTCAATAGCCGTTTCTGTAGCAATGCGTTGTACCGTTTGAAGCACAATACGTTTTGATTCTTTGGTGGCATTGATTTTGGCTTCATCCATTATGTCATTTACATACGACATAGCTTCTGAACGCGCTTCCGCTTTCATACTTTCCATCAACAGCTCTTTAGCTTCATCACCTGAGATACCTGATATAGCTTCTAATTGTTCAACTTGTTGACGACGCAACCGCTCCAAATCTTCACTTTTCTTTTCAACAATTTCTAGTTGAGAGGTAAGGTTCGATTTAATGGCATCTACTTCTTTACTCTTGCGTTGAATTTCTTCATGACGCTGATTAAAAGCCGTTTCTCTTTGTTTAAGTTTATTTTCAGCAGCAACAATACGAACATTTCTAGCGTTTATCTCTTTTTCATGTTCGCTTTTAAGGTGCAAAAATTTCTCTTTAGCTTGAAGAATCTTCTCTTTCTTGTTTACTTCCGCTTCTGCTTCAGCCTCTCTAAGTATCTTTTCTCTGCTGCTATTAGTGGCTTTTACAATGATGACCCAAGTGATCACACCACCAATAAATAGAGCAGCAATTGAGCTTATTACAGTTTCTATTCCCATTTTAATCTAAATTTATATATAATAAAACCGCACCACACACTAGCTCAACCAAATGAGATATATGTACAATGCGGGTATGTTTCAAATGTAATGATATAGCCTAAACGACCTGATCAGTTTTATCCATTAAAACGTCATCCAACTGTTCATTCAATAACCTTACTGCCTGAATAAAGGGTTGTTCATCATGACGATTTTCCAACTCCAACAACTTAATCACAAACTGAAGAGCCGCCATAGCTAAAAAGTCTTGCACATCTTTGTCGTTGTAATGTTGCTTATATTGTAAAACCTTCTCATTTATTTGCTTAGCCGCCAAACGAATACGTTCTTCATCTTTACGATCAACACGCAACGGATAATATCGTTCCGCCACTTTTACTTGTATTGATTGTTTATCGTCCATCTGTTTTGTTTAACGGTTTAATAGCGCTATACACTTGTCAATTTCCCGCACAATTTGGTTAATTCTTTTTTTGGTATCTCCTGCTTCGGAAGAACCAGATACTAATTCCTTAGTTAATTTCAAGTTATTGAATCGCTGCTCCAAGTCGTCGTATGCTTTAGCACCTTCTTCAACTTGAATAGTCAGTTGGTGTTTCTCTTTTTCTAAAAGCAACACTTCACCCTTTAACCCTTGATATTGCTCAATCAAGCGATTAATTTTATTTTTCAGTTCAATAATTAATTCACTATTTGGATCAGTCATAACCAAATTTTTCAACACAAAGTTAACATTGGTTTTAATAAATGAAAACAAACCTTTAACTCTTTTCGGTGTTATTTAACAAATAATCTATAATTGGCTGAGAGTGTGAATGGCGTAAGAAATATTTTTTCATGTTTTTACCCATAATTTCAGTAATTTTGTACCTGTTATGAGAAATGAGACGCGTTATAGGATGGAAGATTGGCTGCCTACATCAGCCAAGGAAGTAGAACGAAGAGGTTGGGATAGTATTGATGTCATCCTTTTTACGGGAGATGCCTACATAGACCACCCTGCGTTTGGGGCTGCTGTGGTGGGACGTTTGTTAGAAAAACACGGGCTTAAAGTAGCCATTGTACCTCAACCCAATTGGCGCGATGATTTACGCGACTTTAAAAAACTGGGTAAACCCAACTATTTTTTTGGTGTTACAGCAGGTGCCATGGATTCCATGGTCAATCACTATACCGCTAACCGCCGCTTGCGTTCGGATGATGCCTATACGCCCGATGGACGAGCTGGACAACGTCCTGATTACGCCACAGTGGAATACTCCAAAATACTTAAACGCTTATATCCTGATGTTCCCGTTGTAATAGGTGGTATTGAAGCCTCCCTGCGTCGTGTGACACATTACGATTATTGGTCGGATAAACTAAGGCCAAGTATTTTGCAAGATTCAGAAGCCGACTTGCTTGTGTATGGCATGGGTGAGTTGCCATTATTAGAAATCATCCGTTTATTAGAGCGAGGTGTGCCTATTTCATCACTAAAAACCATTCCTCAAACGGCATTTATGCAGGATAAAGAGGAGGAATTACCCAAAAATAAAAACTGGAATGACTTAGCTCTTTTCTCACACGAAGACTGTTTAAAAGACAAGTTGAGTTATGCCAAAAACTTCCGTCACGTAGAGGAAGAATCAAATAAATGGGTAGCTGCTCGTTTGACACAAGAGATAGGCAGTCGAATTGTGGTTATCAACCCACCCTTTCCACCAATGCAAACTGGCGAACAGGACGAATCATTTGATTTACCTTATACCCGTTTGCCTCACCCACGATATGCGGCCAAGGGAGCGATACCAGCTTTTGAGATGATTAAATTCTCGGTAAACATCCATAGAGGTTGTTTTGGCGGATGTAGCTTTTGTACGATATCGGCTCATCAAGGTAAATTTATTGCGTCACGCTCTAAAGAGAGCATCTTAAAAGAAGTAGAAGCCATCACTCATATGCCTGATTTTAAGGGTTACCTATCTGATTTAGGGGGACCCAGCGCCAATATGTACAAAATGGAAGGTAAAGACCTGCGTATTTGTCAGCGTTGTACCCGACCATCATGCATTCATCCGAATATATGCACTAACTTAAATACCGACCATAGTCCACTGACCGATATTTACAAAAGTGCCAATAAGATAGAAGGTGTTAAGAAAGCCTTTATTGGTAGTGGTGTGCGTTACGATATGTTGTATAATCCAATGGCATCACCAGAGGAACAAAAAAGTCATAAAGCCTATGCTGAGGAATTAATTACTTGGCATGTATCGGGTCGTTTGAAAGTAGCACCAGAACACACCTCCGACCAAGTATTGAACGTGATGCGTAAGCCTTCGTTTAAGCTTTTTCATAAGTTTAAGGCCGATTTTGACCGTATAAACAAAGAGAAAAAGCTTAATCAACAGATTATACCCTATTTTATATCGAGTCATCCAGGCAGTCAAGAGGAAGACATGGCACATTTGGCTTGCGAGGCGCACGACTTAGATTTTAAACTGGAACAAGTGCAAGACTTCACCCCCACGCCCATGACGGTGGCTACAGTGGTGTATTATTCGGGATATCATCCCTACACCCTAGAAAAAATGTACACCGCCCGTAGTAAGGAAGAGAAGTTAAACCAACGCATGTACTTCTTTTGGTATAAGCCAGAGTTTAAACGTCAAATAGAAGACCGCTTAAAGAAAATAAGACGTTTTGATTTGATTGAACGCCTTTTTCCCTTAAAAGATAAAAGTGCTAGTAAAAACAATGAGAAAGCAAATATTAGTTACGACCGACGTGTACCTAAACCAAAACAAAATAGACGCAAATAATCAAGATCTTGCAACTTATATTATACTTTATGGGTATAACACAAGGTTTCAACAATCAAACACACTGAGTTCAGAATACAAAGAAACCCCAATAGGTCGATGATGGTTTGTTTTTGAATTAATGTAATGAATTCGTTACGTTTGTATAGTAAGAGAAATTGACATTACAGAAAAATGCTTGGATTTTATCGATGCACAAGGACAAAGAGTCTCTGATAAATTCTTTCAGCTGATTGTGATAATTGAAGAGGTAAGAGTTGTTCATACTAATTTTGTAAAAAAGCTTAAAAAT
>QKIO01000226.1 GCA_003251015.1 Bacteroidales bacterium | reverse complement strand
GTGGAGCTGGAGGGGATCGAACCCTCGTCCAGACAAGAAAACCATATGCTTTCTACATGTTTAGCTTCGACTTAATTTTCGAGCTTCAGCTGGATCAAAGCCACCCACTGAAACCTTATCCTCTTAGTGTCAGAAATAACCCAAGGTTTATTATTTCCTAGTTCTGATTTATTGCACCTCCGATTCAGATCGCCTCAGAACAGCGGCATCCGGGAGATGTCTCGTTTCCGCTCCTAGAGCAGAAATAAAGCTAATCTACTATGATTCGACTAAGCTGCAAGAGCATAATTATTCTCGCCAATTAAAAAGTTTGAGATTCGGGTTTTACGAGCCGGCATCACAGCGCTCCACATGCTTACATATCATTCCACCTCGCTGTCAATTCCACGTCAGCCCCAGTTTAATGATGCACAAAGATAATAAATATATAATCACTCCATCAAGCATACCTAAGTTTAATTTGGTAGACTAACGAAGTTGTTTGTGTCTTAAAAACTAAGTGTTTTGAGTTTGCTAATGGTCTGAGTAGGGTTTGGCGATTTAAAAATATAACTACCAGCCACTAACACATCAGCACCATAATCAACCAATTGTTTGGCGTTGGAGGCATCCACACCACCATCTACTTGTATGAGAGCTTTGCTATTCTTGCGTAGGATAAGTTCTTTTAGTTGAGTAAGTTTAGAATACGTGCCAGTAATAAATTTTTGGCCTCCAAAACCAGGATTGACAGACATTAATAACACCAATTCTACATCGGTAATAATATCTTCTAAACAGGCTATTGGCGTATGAGGGTTTAGTGTTACGCCAGCTTCCATGCCGCCCTGATGAATAGCACCTATGGTGCGGTGAAGATGACGACACGCTTCGTAATGTACGTTGTATAAGTCGGCACCCGCATTTTTAAAGGCTGCAATGTAGTTGTCGGGTTGTTCAATCATTAAGTGTACATCAAACTTCGAAATGTTGGGAACAAATACACCATCCATAATGTCGAGGTGTATCCAGTCGGCGTCACTCTTGTTAATCATTTCAATTTCAGCTTTTAAGTTGCTAAAATCGGCTGCCAATAACGATGGTGATATTAAATGTTTCATATACTTATAACTTACGTTTGATCGTGTTCGGAATAACCATTGCGCACAAAAGTAATACAAGCTTCTTGAAGCCACAATTCATTTGTCCTATAATACATAACTTTTTAAGGTCATTACATGAGTGTTTTAAGAATTTGGTTGCGATGCGAGTGTTTTAAGCGTTTCAAACCCTTCTCTTTTATTTGTCTAACCCGTTCTCGTGTGATGTTAAACTTTTTACCAATTTTTACCAATCTCTTCCAACGACCACGGTAAATCGCCATTTAACCCATAATATAAACTGATGATTTCCGCCTCTTTGTCAGATAATTCGGCCAATGACATACGTATTTCTTTGCGTAACGATTCATCCATTAGATTTGCATCAGGACTCGATTCGAGGGAGGTGTCAAATACATCGTAAAGAGTTTTTTCTTCGTCCTTAACTAAAGGTGCATCCATGGATACATGTCGCGAAGTAGCTCTGATGGCTTCTTTAACATCGTTAGGTGCCATATCTAGTACAACCGCAATTTCATCGGCTGTTGGTTCGCGCTGAAAATCTTGCTCCAAACGAGCAAACGTGTTGTTTACTTTGTTGATAGAACCTATTCGATTAAGAGGCAAACGAACAATACGCGCTTGCTCTGCTAATGATTGTAGGATGGATTGACGTATCCACCAAACGGCATAACTAATAAATTTAAAACCCCGTGTTTCATCAAATCGTTGTGCCGCCTTGATCAACCCTAAATTACCTTCGTTAATAATGTCGGAGAGATTCAGTCCTTGGTTTTGGTATTGTTTTGACACTGAAATAACAAAGCGTAAGTTGCTAACAATAAGAGCTTCTAAGGCTTTTTCATCCCCTTCTCGTATTTTTTTAGCCAATTTAACTTCTTCATCCGTGGATAAGAGTTTCACTTTCGCAATCTCATTCAAATACTTGTCTAATGCTGGCGTTTCTTTGTTAGTGACTTGTTTTGATATTTTTAATTGTCTCATAGCTATGCGTGGTTTGGTGTTTGTTTTTGATGTATCACGTTGAACTCAATTAGTTTAAAGATGCATTTATTTTCACATATAAAAAAATAATCCACTATTTTTTGAGATGCCTTTGGTTAAAAAATAATAAATGCTTTGTTATCTTAATAAAGTTTTTCTAAATTTGATGCTTCAAAGTTGGTGCCTGTCAGGTTTCCAATTCAAAACAATTGCTTTCAAAAGCAAATTTCAAAAAATACTCCGTAACACATTATTATTTTATGTACGACATTCTAGAGCTTAATAAGAAGCTTCTTGGCGATTTGCGAACCATCGCAAAAGAACTTGATGTAAAAAAAATTGAATCGTTTAAGAAACAAGATTTAATCTACAAAATTCTTGACGAACAAGCCATCCAGGCTACTGCTGATAAAAAAAGCACTAAAAAAGAAAAACCAAACGATCGTCCTCACAAACCACGTCCTCGTGCCGAACGCATTAAAGAAGCGGGTGACGAAAAACAAACCTCGGTATCATCCATCTCTTCAAAAATTGAAGAAGCAGCTGGTGAGTTAGCTGTTGAGAGTATTAAAGCTCCAGAAGTAACCGATGTAAAAGTGGAAGAGGTTAACGATGTAAAAGCAGAGCCTGTAGGCGAAGCTAAACCTCGTGACAACAGACCTCCACGTAAAGAATTTAGAAATAAAATCAGAGACCGTGTCGTTGTTAAAGACGAAACGGTTGAAGAGACCTCTGATGAAGCGGCCGTAGCTACTGCGTCTGATGAGTCAGAAGCGGCTGTAGTTGAAGGTGAGACTCCAAAAGAACCTCGTAAACCTGAAGATAATAACAAACGTAAAGGTCAAAACGACCGCACTCCAAAAGATGGCAACCCTCGTCGTCCTTTTGATAGAAAAGAGGAACGTGAAAAAACCTTTGAATTTGATGGTATCATTGCAGCTTCTGGTGTGTTAGAAATCATGTCTGATGGTTATGGTTTCCTTCGTTCATCAGATTACAATTACTTAAATTCACCTGACGATATTTATGTGTCTCAGTCTCAAATCAAATTGTTTGGATTGAAAACAGGTGATACTGTATTAGGTGCTATTCGCCCTCCCAAAGAAGGTGAAAAGTATTTCCCACTTATCAAAGTAGAGCTTATCAATGGTCGTTTGCCAGAGATTGTGCGCGACCGTGTGGCTTTTGAGCATTTAACACCCATTTTTCCTAACGAAAAGTTTAACCTAACGGGTAGTCGTTCAAACCTTTCAGCTCGTGTGGTTGATATGTTTGCTCCAATTGGTAAGGGGCAACGTGGTTTAATTGTAGCTCAACCCAAAACGGGTAAAACGGTCTTGTTGAAAGACATCGCTAATGCTATTGCAGCCAATCATCCTGAAGTTTACATGATTATTTTGCTTATCGATGAACGTCCTGAGGAGGTTACTGACATGGCAAGAAGTGTAAATGCAGAGGTGGTATCCTCAACATTTGATGAGCCTGCTGAGCGTCATGTGAAGGTGGCCAATATTGTGCTTGAAAAAGCAAAACGTATGGTCGAATGTGGACATGATGTGGTTATTCTACTGGATTCAATTACACGTTTGGCTCGCGCTTACAATACGGTTTCTCCTGCTTCAGGTAAGGTGTTGTCGGGTGGGGTAGATGCCAATGCATTACACCGTCCAAAACGTTTCTTTGGTGCTGCTCGTAATATTGAAGATGGTGGTTCATTAACCATTATTGCAACGGCTCTAACCGAAACAGGTTCTAAAATGGATGAGGTTATCTTTGAAGAGTTTAAAGGTACAGGTAACATGGAGCTTCAGTTGGATCGTCGTTTATCAAACAAACGTATCTTCCCTGCGGTTGATGTTAATTTATCAAGTACCCGTCGCGAGGATTTATTACTTGATCCTGAGTTTATGAGTCGTATTTGGGTACTTCGTAACTATTTAACTGATATGAACCCTATTGAAGCCATGGAATTCATGCGTGACCGTTTAGGCAAAACAAAATCAAACGAAGAGTTTCTATTATCGATGAATGATAATTAATCTTCAGCTTGACAGATTTAATAAAAGGAGGCTACCCAAAAGGGAGTCTCTTTTTTTTTGCTATTTTTATTAATTATAAATTACAGCAAAAAAGAATAGTTGTAATGTTCAGATAGCAGTAAATACGTTTATCCTTTTAAATTTGCACCTCATAGTTATCATCGCATGCAAGCACTATTCGAAACACACATTCATCTTCTTGAACACCTTAGTGTTCCTGTGGAACGAGAATTGGTCAATCAAATTGATTGGAGCCAGCGTTTAATAGGCATTAAAGGCTCGCGTGGCGTTGGTAAAACCACCTTTTTACTTTCGTATGCAAAAAAAACATTTGGCTTAGATAAGAGTTGCTTGTACGTTAATCTTAATAACCTATTGTTTACATCACGTACCATCATATCGTTTGCCGATGAATTTCGCAAAAAAGGTGGCAAGACCTTGATTCTCGATCAGGTTTATAAATATCCTTTGTGGCGCGAAGAGCTGCGCTTTTGTTTTGATAATTACAAGGACTTACAAATCATCTTCAGTGGCTCTTCTGTGATGCGTCTTTTAGACAACTCATCCGAAATAAAAGATTGTGTTGCTGTTTACGATTTAAAAGGATTCTCATTTAGAGAATATCTAAATATTAAAACTGGAAATAGTTTTAAGGGTTACTCGTTTGATGAATTGGTAAATAACCATGTGCAGATTAGTGAGGATATCGTTTCAAAAGTTCGCCCCTTGGCTTACTTTACTGATTATCTACAGCATGGCTATTATCCATATTTTTTAGAGAAGCAAAACTATCTAGAAAATGTACTTAAAAACATCAATTTCATCCTCGAAATTGATATCAGTTACCTCGAACAAATAGAACAAAAATACTTGCCTAAACTGCGTAAGTTAGTTTACGAAATAGCCAAGACCGCTCCTTTGCAACCAAATGTAAGTCGCTTAAGTCTAGAGATAGAAACCTCTAGAGCTACGGTGATGAATTATATTAACTATCTAAGTGCAGGACGATTAATTTATTTGTTGTACGACCAAAAGAATAGTGAGTCGATGAAAAAACCATCTCTCATCTACATGCAGAATTCTAATCTTTTGTATTCTATCATGCATGGCGAAGTGCGTCAAGATATACTTTATCGTACCTTCTTTTGTAATCAGGTAGAGTATCACAATAAGGTTAGTTTTTCTGTGGACTGTGATTTTTTTGTGAATGATCAATATATGTTTAATATAGGCGGTAAGAGTTGGAATGCTGCCAGTCTCGAAAAAAAGAGTTTTTTTGCTCGAGATATGATTGAAGTAGGGGAGAAAAACCAAATACCATTGTGGTTAATGGGGTTTTTGTATTAAATTGATGAGTTGAATCGATATATTATATTTATTACTAATTAATTACTAAGAGTATATAAAATGGCTAAAGAAAAAAAGTTTATTACATGTGATGGTAACCATGCCGCTGCGCATATTGCCTACATGTTTAGCGAGGTAGCCGCTATTTACCCAATCACACCATCGTCTAATATGGCCGAAAATGTGGATGAATGGGCTGCTGCAGGTAGAAAAAATATTTTTGGTGAAACCGTAAAGGTGGAAGAGATGCAATCAGAAGCTGGTGCTGCTGGTGCTGTACATGGCTCTTTGCAGGCTGGTGCTTTAACGTCTACTTTTACCGCCTCTCAAGGGCTTCTATTGATGATCCCTAACATGTACAAAATAGCTGGTGAGTTGTTGCCATGCGTTTTTCACGTAAGTGCGCGCAGTTTAGCGGCTCAGGCTTTATCTATCTTTGGAGATCACAGTGATGTCATGTCATGTCGTCAAGCTGGTTTTGCTATGTTAGCAACAGGTAGCGTTCAGGAAGTAATGGATCTGGCTGGTGTGGCTCACTTAGCAACTCTAAAAACGCGTATCCCATTCCTACACTTTTTTGATGGATTTCGTACTTCTCACGAAATTCAAAAAGTGGAATTGATGGATCAAGCTGATTTAGAACCTTTGGTAGATCAAAAGGCGCTTCAAGCGTTTCGTGATGGGGCTTTAAACCCAGAAAATCCTGTTACCAGAGGGACTGCTCAAAATCCAGATATCTACTTCCAATCGCGTGAAGCATCTAATTCATTCTATAATAATGTGCCCGATGTAGTGGCTCATTACATGGATGAGATCAGCAAGATTACTGGTCGTAAGTACCGTCCATTTGATTATTATGGTGCTGCTGATGCAGAAAACATCATTGTAGCCATGGGTTCTATTACCGATACGGTAAAAGAAGTGATTGACTTTAAAATAGCTAATGGTGAAAAGGTTGGTTTAATATCAGTTCATTTATACCGTCCTTTCTCTGCTAAATACTTTTTAGAAGCATTCCCTAAAACATGTAAGCGTATTGCTGTTTTAGATCGTACTAAAGAGCCAGGAGCTAATGGTGATCCATTGTACTTAGATATTCGTGAGATGTTCTATGGCAAAGAGAATGCCCCTATTGTAGTGGGTGGTCGTTATGGTTTATCTTCAAAAGATACAACCCCTGCTATGATAATTAGCGTGTACGATAACTTAGCTATGAAAGAGCCT
>QKIO01000028.1 GCA_003251015.1 Bacteroidales bacterium | reverse complement strand
GAAATACGTAAAAACCTTTTTAAAGCAGCAACTGAGTTCAGATGCTGTAGAAGAATACTATTCACTTTTTCTTGGTTTTTCAGAGCTTGCAAAAAGCACTAAAGGTGAAGATGAGGGAAAGGTACTCACTTCAATGAAGGACTCGGTTCAGGTATTAGGCATTTGTAAAAAAATCAACAAACAGCTTAATAAGGAACAAAAAGTAGTGGTTTTAGTGCGTCTGTATGAGTTGGTAAATGCCGACCGTAAATTTACAGAACAGCGTATGGCCATTATCAACACAGTCGCCGACGTATTTAAGTTACCTAAGGAGGAAATTTCATCCATAGAAAACTACGTTATTAGTGAGGAGATAGAAAAAATTGATTTAGCCGATGTTCTTATTGTTAATGACAAAGAACTTACTTTAAAACAGGCAAAACACATTACCTCTGGTACACTAGATGGTAACATCTATATTCTACAAATAAAAAGTGCAGGACTCTATTTCTTGCGTTATACCGGTAGCCAAGATTTATTCCTAAACGGCCTACTAATAAATAACCGCAGGATATATCTATTTCCCAAAGGCAGTTTTATTAAACTTCCCATTGGGAAACCTATTTATTACACCGATGTTGTAACACATTACCTTTCAGATTCATCTTCGTCGCGAATTTCATTTGAAGTAAAAGATGTTAAATACCAATTCAAAACTGGTGGTATTGGACTACGACACATCAACATATTAGAAGAACAGGGACGATTAATTGGTATCATGGGAGCTAGTGGGGCGGGTAAAACCACCCTTATGAACGTGCTTTCGGGTATTGAAAGCCCCACCGAGGGCGAAGTTCTGATTAATGGTTTTAACCTACATACCGACAAGGAAAATGTTGAAGGCATCATTGGTTATATTCCTCAAGATGACTTATTAATAGAGGAGTTAACCGTTTTTGAAAACCTTTATTACAACGCCAAACTTTGCTTTAAGAACAAAAGTGAAGAAGAAATTACTGAACTAGCAAATACAACCCTTAGTAGTTTGGGGCTTTTCGAGCGCCGTAACTTAAAAGTAGGCTCTCCTCTAAACAAAATGATTAGTGGTGGTCAACGCAAACGATTAAATATCGCATTAGAGCTTATTCGTGAGCCAGGCATCTTATTTGTTGATGAACCAACTTCTGGCTTATCTTCCCGCGACTCAGAAAACGTAATGAACCTATTGCGTGAATTGGCCCTTAAAGGAAAACTAATATTTGTTGTGATACATCAGCCGTCTTCAGACATCTACAAAATGTTTGATAAGATGTATATCCTAGACACTGGCGGATTTCCTGTATTTTATGGTAATCCTAGTGAATCGCTTATCTATTTCAAACGACTCGACTCACAAATAAATAGCGAGGTGGGAGAGTGTGGTACATGTGGTAATCTTAATCCTGAGTTAATCTTTAACATCATTGATGCGAATGTAATTGACGAATACGGAAACTACACCAACAAACGAAAAACATCTGCCGAGGAATGGCATGCTCATTATAACGAGAACATTATATTACCAAAGGTAGAGCAAGTAAAATCGGCTCCGCCTAAATCGCTTAGTATTCCATCGTGGCTTAATCAGTTTAAGATATATACTTTACGCGATTTCTTTTCAAAGATTAGCAATAAACAATACATCCTTCTTAACATATTAGAAGCACCATTACTTGGTTTTATTTTAGCCTACCTAATACGATATATTGCTGATCCTGAATCGGATATTTACATATTCCGTGAAAATGAAAATATTGCACCTTATATTTTCATGGGTATTATTGTGGCACTTTTCTTTGGTTTAATTGTTAGTGCCGAAGAGATTTTTAAAGATGCCAAAATACTAAAACGAGAATCGTTTCTTAATCTAAGCCGCTCAAGTTATTTAGCATCTAAAATACTGATACTGTTTACACTATCAGCTATTCAAATGGCTCTATTTGTGCTGGTTGCTAACTCAATACTAGACATCAGAGGCTTTAACTTTGAATTCTGGTTGGCATTATTTTCGGTATCTGCCTTTGCCAATATATTAGGTTTAATCTTATCAGCATCTTTTAACTCCATTATCACTATTTATATTCTTATTCCTTTGGTGATGATTCCCCAGATGGTACTTGGTGGAGCTATGTTTACCTTTGATAAGTTGAATAAGGATTTCACCAGTGTAGATAAGGTGCCTTTTGTGGCAGAATTTATGCCTTCACGATACATCTACGAA
Organism: Bacteroidales bacterium; assembly: GCA_003251015.1. Lineage (GTDB taxonomy): Bacteria > Bacteroidota > Bacteroidia > Bacteroidales > Marinilabiliaceae > SZUA-582. The sequence continues at coordinate 3,225 of QKIO01000028.1, read as the reverse complement.
GGGCTAATTGTACATCAATACAAGCACAATAATTACAAAAAATCCATCTTTGAAGTAGAGATGGCTGAAAGTAAATATGATTTTAAGTATGTGTATTATGTACCTGAATTAGAAGAGATACTTAACAACTGTCGCACACATTTTTCTGAATCTGATAATCAAACAGACAAACAATTTAAAGCAGACCTAGCCTTACTTACTAACGAGATATCAAAGGAGTTGAAACGGGTGCCAACCATTGGGTTTGATGCACTAGAAGCTCTAAATCCTGAAGATTTCACTCCAGAAGTGGCCTCCAAAACAGAGTCGTATTTCATTGCTTTAAAAGATCATTATAGCAAGCTTTTTACTGAGGCGAATCTTAAAAAAGATCAGTTTATTTCAGGCAATATTAGAAAAGACAAAGCTAACTTCAACCGCATAAAGGACGAATACTTTAACGAAACCATGTCTGATATTGTACGCAAAGTGTATGAAAAAAATAAGATATTAAGAGATGGTGATAAATTGGTTCAAATGGTAGATCCTATTTATCAAATACCAGAACCAGAGTCTGCAATTTCGTTTAGAACTCATTTTTTTGCACCTCAAAAACATTTCTGGGGTAAATTTTACGACACCTTATGGTTTAATATAACTATTGTTTGGATTTTAACTCTTTTACTCTATCTAGCGTTATATTTTAATTTATTAAAACGTATATTGGACTATTTTGATGAATTAAAACTATTTAAAAAGTAACTTTTACCTTAAAACAGCTGTATAAAATTTCTAATCGTAACACTAAAATTTATTAAGATGCTAAAAAAATTAACTTACCTATCATTGATATTTGCGGGCTTGCAATTGTTTTCTGCATGTAGCGGTTGTTCATCAAACAATAACAACAATGAATTAATATCAAACGACTCATTAGCAACTGATGCTCCACTTGAGTTATCAGAAGAAGTAATTGGTGACGTGATACAAAACATCTCTTCTCCCGTAGAAATGGCTACTTTGATTAAATCAACAGGCGTAGCATTTTCACAAAAAATACTAAACAAACCAGAGAAAATTGACGACTATAACACCAGTTACAAGCGTGCCTTAAATCTTGGTGTATACAGTGCAGACTTAGGTTACATCAACACATTTGACAAAAATACCATTGTTGTTTCTTACCTATTATCTATTAAAAATTTGGCAGAAGGTATTAAAGTAGGTCAGTTTTTCGATTTTAATTCATTAAAACGAATTGCTACTAACAGTAATAACCTCGATTCATTAATGGAAATATCTGTTTCTAGTTTTAATAAAATGGATTCATATCTACGCAACCAAAATCGTAGTAATGTATCATCATTAATTGTTACTGGTGCATGGATTGAAGGATTGTACATTTCAGCATGTGTAATAGAAGAAACGAACAATAAAGACTTAATTAGCCGTTTAGGGGAACAAAAAGACATCATCAACATTCTTATGATTATCCTTAAGAATTATGACAATGATGCAAATTTTGCTGAATTAGCAGGTTACATTCAAAACCTTAAAACAGCCTATGAAGGTGTTAAAATCACCACTGAGTTTTCTGAGCCCAAAAGCATAGAAAAAGATGGTAAATTAATCATTATTCAGGATGAAGTAAGCCATGTTGATATTACACCTGAGCAAATAAAAGAGATCATCAAGCAGATTAAGACTATAAGAGAATATGTTGTATCGTAACTAAATACGATTAAAAATACTATTTTTACAAAGTTTGCAATCGCTAACAAAAAATTAGAACCAATGAAAAAAATAATATTTAGTCTACTTATACTCTTATCCATATCTACAGCAGCAAGTTTTGCTCAATGTGGTGATGATTTATTAAAACAAGCCCTTAAAGAAATGGCTAGTAGTCAGTACATAAAAGACTTTACGGTAGAATTACTAAAAGATAAGAAAGATACAAAAACGGGTTATGTTAAATATTCAATTGTACTAAATAACCGTAGTCAATACAAGTTTAACATTGTAAATGGCGCTAGCAACCCTGAGCAGATAATTCTGCAAATCTATCAAGGCGATGACTTGAAAGCTAGCAACATGCATAATGGAAAGTTATATAATGAATTTGAATTTATTTGTGGTAAAACTGGTGTTTACAACCTATTGTTTTCTTTTAAAGGGGGAACTGAAGGATGTGCTAAAGCCGTTCAATCACTGGTAAAACAGTTTTCAGAATAATAGAAAAATTAGAGACATTACAATAAAGGGGCGTGCAGCCCCTTTTTTTATATGTACAATTTTCATTCGGTGTAAGATTCAACAAGAGAAAAATGCAATCACAATATCATTAAAATTCATAAATTTGCCCATTCGCAATAAACTTATTAATACTCCAGATCGTTAATAAAATCAAGAACTAAGCTATGAAAATCGTTATTGACGATAAAATACCATTTATAAAAGGCGTATTTGAACCTCAAGCAGAGGTAATTTACAGCACTGGCACTGCCATTTCAGCTGATATGGTAAGGGATGCGGATGCCTTGATAACACGTACTCGTACTAAATGTAACTCGGCACTATTAGAAGGTTCTAGCGTGAAAATGATAGCCACTGCTACCATTGGCTTTGATCATATTGCTACACCTTACTGTGCTAACAATGGCATTGAATGGACCAATGCTCCAGGTTGTAACTCAGGTTCTGTTCAACAATACTTATCAGCTATTCTTAGTCTTTTAGTACTTGAAAAAGGATGGCAACTGAAGCACAAAAGCATTGCCATCGTAGGTGTTGGTAACGTAGGTAGTAAGGTATCTACACTAGCTAAAGCCTTTGGTTTAAAGGTGTATGAAATAGACCCTCCACGTGCAAGAAATGAAAAAGGAAAGTTATTTTATAAACTTCAGGAGGTCATTTCAAAAGTAGACATCATTACTTTTCATACCCCATTAACGCAAACGGGTGAAGATAACACGTTTCATTTATGCAACGAATCACTACTGCGACAACTTAAACCTGAGGCCGTAGTAATTAACACCTCTCGTGGGGAAGTAATAGATGGATTAGCTCTAAAAAACGCACTGATAAACAAAAGCATTGGGTCTGCTGTCATAGATGTTTGGGAAAACGAACCAAACATCGACCTTGATTTACTAAACTCTGTTTGGATTGCAACACCACATATTGCAGGCTATTCTCAAGATGGTAAAGCTCTTGGTACACAAATGAGTGTTCGTGCTATTAGCA
>QKIO01000174.1 GCA_003251015.1 Bacteroidales bacterium | reverse complement strand
GCTAGAAATATGGCTGCATTTTTCATTGTGTTACAATTTTTTTGTTAAAAGTTGGTTTAATATTTGATTCGTCGTTTCTAAATAGTGCAAAATGTTGAATTACTGGCTCAAAAAGTACTATTTTTGCATTTTTATCATTTAAAAGTATTCTTAATAATAATTGATATAATAGGTCTATGTTTATGAAAAAAATCGTTGCGTATTTGTTTTTTACACTTGTTTTCTTGTCTACTGGTATCATTAATGCACAGGTATCAGCAGCGTCTGCTGATTCAACTAAATCTAAAGATTTGGTTTCTCAGCTTGAATTTATTGTTGCAAATTCTAATTCTTTTGAATCATACAAAGTTATAAAGGTAAGTTATATTAATGATTTTAAGCAAAGTGTGAAAGACAGTGTGGATGGTTTTCACAAAACTATTTATTCTCTCAAAGATTCATGCGCCTCATTAAGCGCTAGTAAAAGTATGTTGTCTGATGAGTTATTGATTTTAAATCAAAAGTTATCTACAAATGATGAAGCTTGTAAAAATATGGAGTTTTTAGGAATAAGTGTTTTAAAGTCAACCTATAATTCCATTATGTGGATCAGCATACTCATTTTGACTGGGCTGTTAGTTTTACTGTTTATTGCACTTAAAAAATATGTAATCCTAACAAATGCGGCTAATGCAAGGGTTTCTGAATTAGAATTGGAGTTTGAGGAGCATCGCAAATTAGCTTTACGCAGAGAGCAAAAAATAGCTCGCGATTTTATGGATTACAAAGTTAAAAATGGTCTTTAAGGCTGTTTAATAGTATGTCTTTTTATTCATCCTACGAAGTAGGCTTATCTGTTATTTGTTTATGAGAATAGCTCTCGTTTTAGTTTTGTTAATTAGTTTGTTAAGTGCTGTTTACTCTCAAGTGAATGTCTTTGTTAGGGGTAGTCATTTGCTTGATAGTATGGTAGTATTTAAGGTGGTAGAACCTAATAACACGCTTACTAAAACTGAGAAGCAAGCTTATGTTTATACCGAAAGTGGTTTATTACAGGTATGTACTTCCTATACTTGGAATGAAGGATCTAGTAATTGGGATCTTAGTTCTAAATTTGAAACTAATTATGAAAATGGTTTTGTAAAAGACTATGCTTATTATTCTTTTGTAACAGGTAAATGGGTAGGGGATTTTAAATACGAGTATGCTTTTAATTCAGATCTTTCTTCGTCTAACTATATCAATTATATTTGGAATAGCTCAACTAATGATTGGATCCCAACATCTGCTTGGACAGCCTCTTATAATGCAAATGGAAATCAAATAGATCATGTATCTAAGGTTTGGAATTCAGAACTAAATAAATGGCAATTTTCAAATAAATGGGATAAAGCCTTTGATAAGCAGGGAAACGTGGTGCTGTATAGTACATCTACTTACGACCAGTCCCTAAGTGTTTGGCAGGATTCGCTGATGTGTGTGTTTGATTATGATGAAAATAGCAGGTTGCTTAGCAAAGTCGATTACATCTATGAGCCTTCTATATCAGATTGGATAGGTTTAGCTAAAGTAGAGAAAGTGTACGATTCCTTAGGTCGTTTATCTGATAATTTATCATGGACTTGGTTACATGATAACTGGGCTGGAAACTTAAAGACCACTTTTTTGTATGACGAATCCACTAAAACAGTGAAAGAAACATCAACTTCTATTTGGAAGAATGATGTTTGGACAAATTTTGAAAAAAGTGTAAACACGCCTATTGATAATACATCTCAAAAAGTAGTGTCGTACACTTGGAGTGCCAACTTGGGGTTATGGATTAACCAATATAATTGGTTTTCTACCTTTAATTCATCTGGTGATGTTGTAGAGTGTATTACTCAAAAATGGAATGCTTATCACAACAAATGGTTTAACGATATCAAGTTGGTTCAGGATTACAAAGGACAAAATCCTCCTATAATCACGACCTATCTTTGGGCAAATGATGAGGATCAATGGCGTGAAGAATTTAGGTATAATTATTCGTCAACAGAAAGCAACAGTTTGAGTCAATATAGTGCTTGGAGCTCAAGCCATGCTCAATGGAAAGTAATGAATAGTGAAACAACTATCTCTTTTGTGGGCAATAAATCGACGTTTGAGAAACAGTATCGAGAATCTATTTCTTCAAACTTAGTGGGGCTTAAAGACGAGTATCGCTATGCAGATCTTTTGCATGTTCAAACCTCTCGATTTGCGGCTACAGATGATGGTTGGGTAGAAAACCTGCGGAGTTTTTATTATTATAAAGAAGAAGTGTCAGATACGATTCCTAAATTTGTGGGAGTATTAGCTGTCTTTCCAAATCCAGCCACCGATGTGTTAACCATTAATGCATTTGATAATTCAAAGACTAATTCCGTTACTATTGCTCAGTTGAATGGGATTGTTGTGTTAAAAGAAGTGATGTTAGAGAATAATAGGATTGATATTAGCCAATTGGCTAGAGGTATCTATATACTAACCCTAAAACAAGATGATGTCAAGTTTGTAAGTAAGTTTGTTAAAATGTAAGTGTAACATGCCATTTCATATCTTATTGAGTATGAAATAACATGTTTATAGTATTCTTAATACTGGCTTATTTGATAATGTTATATCACTTAAAAAACGAGAAATGCACCTTTCCATAATTCTTCACTTCTAAAAAGTGAGGGTGTGATGCAAAATTATTAACATTAGAGTGTTCTATAATAAACAAACCATCTTCGTTTAGTAACTCCATGTCAAATATAAGATCAGGTATTTGGTCTATGGTGGACAGAGTAAATGGAGGATCGGCAAAAATAAAATCAAATTTCCTACTGCATTTTTTCAAATATCTAAACACATCAGCTCGTAATGCTATGACTTGCGATTCGATATTTAATTCAAATATGGTGCTTTTGATAAAGGCATGATGTTTTGGATCTAGCTCTATCGAAGTCACATCGGCACACTCTCTGGATGCCAGTTCATAGGATATACTGCCAGTGCCACTAAATAAGTCTAAGGCTTTTAAGTCCTCAAAATCAATGCGATTAGCTAGTACATTAAACAAACTTTCCTTGGCTATGTCAGTTGTTGGTCTTGCCGAAAAGTTTTTTGGTGGCGAAAAGCGTCTGCCTTTCAATTTCCCGCTAATTATACGCATATAGGTAAATTAAATAAATTGTGATGTTTTTCTGTTTCCACATTTTTTAATGCAGTACTGTATTTAAAATGTGTATTTGTTTGCACGAGTTGCGTCTGGCGTAGGTATTTCTTTAAGCTTACGTAGTAGCTGTTTTGTCTATCAACAATGCCATATACATTCACTTTTGTTTGGTCTGAGGATAATTTGAGTTGTTCAAACGCAAAAAGCACAAAGTAAACAAAGTCTTTTTCGTTATTTATTTTAAACGAATTGCATAGTTTTAAATGACGAGATTCAATAATCACAATGTCAAAAAAATGGGGGTGAAGCGCTATGTGTATTGTGGTCTTGTTGTTTGTGTTTTGATCTGAGATCAGACAGCCTTCTAAAAATGGTGATAGCTGATGATGAAATTGAACGGTTGAGAATTGATTTTTAACCAAATGGTATAGGAAAGCAGGTGTTTCATAAAGGTTGTGGGCATCTGCCATCCTAACTTTATGGGATAGTATTTTGTTAGTTGATAAACTTGTCTGATGAGTTAGTTGGTAGAGTTCATCTATTTTATCACTCTCAAATAGCGAGGTGGGAATTAAGGTGTAGTTAGATGTCTCAGTCATGAAAAACACCTTTTTATAAGGCATCTTAAAGTATTCATGAGTTAGTATTAGCTCTTCCGTTTGAGACCAGTTTGTGTCAGGTTTATCATACGGGTAGTTGGCAAATACAATATACGTATTTGTTACAGGGTCTAGTATACAAAAAGAAAGTCCATCCGAGGCTGCTCGGATGGACAAAAAATATGATGTTGTTATACTTACGTCAAATGCTTGGTCTACAACCAGAGTTTGATTCATAATTATTCCCAGTTTCCTGCGTTATTGTTTGCCTCAGTAAGAGAACCAACTTTTAAACCACAATATCTGTTTTCATCAATTTTTTTGGTTACATCATTGATGTTTATAATCTCTTGTTTGTCAAGACCATCTAAGTAAACATTGTTGGCAACTTTAGCCTCAAATACTAGTACTTTTACGCCAGAAGCAGTTTCTACTGTAGCAGTTGCTAGTTCAAACTTCTTTGTGCCGTTTAAAAATGGTACGTATGCCATTGAATCTAGTGAATAATTGCTATGGAAAATAGAATCTTTAACACTAATGCGAATGGTATCTCGTTTAATAATGCCCATTGCTAATGCCTTAATTTCAGTAATTCCTGCTTCCAGCATACTGTCAGTAAGACGGCCTTCCATTTTTACTAATGGTAAAGAGTCTGATTTGATAAAAGCTATCAAAGTATCAAAACTACCAGTGTATTTGTTGTAAACCGATTTGTAAGCTACTTGTGCCTCTCTAATGTCGATTAAACGTTGTACAACTGCATCTGCTCTCATTTTTTGTTGTTCTTGAAAGCGAATAGGCTGATTAATACTATCGTAGCATAAGTAACCTAGGGCTATCACTGCTATTGTCAATACAATTTGAATAACTGTTTTCATTATATCGGAAATTTGTTTTAGTTTCAGCTACAAATTTATAAAAAAAAATAAGTTTTACTTTTAAAGATGCTTTATTTACTAAAAAAATGCTGAATAATCATTTATCTCAATTAATAAGGACTTCGTTTTCTTTTCAACCCACAGACAGTCAGGAGGTTTTGATTGATGGTTTGGGGGAGTTTATTTTTAGTGAGGAGGCTCAAAGTGTGTGTTTAATCAAGGGTTTTGCGGGTACAGGTAAGACTTCGCTCATGAAAGCCTTCGTGGATGTGTTAAATCAAGTCCAAATACCTCATTTATTAATGGCTCCTACGGGCAGGGCTGCAAAGGTTTTGAGTAGTTATACAGGGCAAACGGCACATACGATTCATAAAAGTATTTATCGTCGTTTGTCATCTACGGATGATTTCTCATCCTTCAATATTAATTATAATAAGTCTAAGCGAGCTGTTTTTATCGTTGATGAGGCGTCTATGATTTCTAATTCTGGGTTTGAATATTCGCAGTTTGGTTCTGGTCAGTTGTTGGAAGATTTATTAACCTATGTGTTTAGTCAAGAAGGGTGTAAGTTGGTGTTGATAGGTGATACAGCTCAGTTACCGCCCATAGGCACTAACGAAAGTCCAGCTTTGGATAAAGGTAAACTTGAAAGTATGGGTCTTCATGTGGTTGATTATTTTTTAAATGATGTGGTGCGGCAACAAAATGACAGTGGAATACTTGATAATGCTACCCAGTTGCGTGCTTTGTTGTCTGAAACGATGCTAGAAGGGATTGCTCCAAAACTCAAGGTCACTGGTTATCCTGACTTTAGGCGCATCACAGGAGAGCATTTAATCGATGAATTAACGTGGTGTTATGAGAATTATGGACAAGATGAGACCATTGTGGTTTGTAGGTCTAATAAGAGGGCTAATTTGTTTAATAAAGGGGTGCGTAATAGCATTCTCTTTAGAGAAGAAGAGTTATCACCTACTGATTACTTGATGGTTGTAAAAAATAATTATCATTGGTTAAAAGATAGTAAAGAGGCTGATTTTATAGCCAACGGTGATATTGCCGAAGTGGTTCGTATTAATGGTTATGAGGAGTTGTATGATCGGCGATTTGCAAATGTTACCCTACGTTTAACGGATTATCAATTTCTGGAAGTGGATGTTAAGATTGTTTTGGATGCCTTGCATGTTGATTCTGCTGGGTTTTCGAAAGAGGAGCAAGAGGCATTCTTCAAGAGTGTGATGGATGATTTTCAAGACGAACCATCAAAAAAGAAACAGTATGAAAAGGTGAAGGAAAGTCCATATTATAATGCCTTACAAGTAAAGTATGCCTATGCAATGACTTGTCATAAAGCTCAAGGAGGGCAGTGGAAGGCTGTTTTTATTGACCAAGGGTACTTGCCTCCCGAACATCTTGGCGAGAGTTACCTTCGGTGGTTATATACCGCTATCACACGTTCGACCACATGCGTGTATTTAGTTAATTTTAAAGATGAGTTCTTTGAAGAATAAAAAAGCCTTGCTTCATTGAAGCAAGGCTTTTTCTATTTAAACCAAAAAAAATTAAATTCCTAAGTCTTTTATAATAGAAGCAATGATGTCATCAGCTTTTTTGTTGGCATTAACAAATTCGTTGCGACTTAATAATGGTACTTTAACCTCAAAGTAGAACTTTATTTTTGGTTCAGTACCAGATGGACGTACAGAAACTTTATAACCACTCTCAGTAAAAAATTGTAAAGCATCTGATGTTTCAGGGAAATCAAGTTTTTGACGTTTGTTCTCCAAAGCATAAAAAGCCTCAAGAGTTGAATAGTCTTTTACAATACTAACCTTATCACCACCTAACGTTTGAGGAGGGGTTTTTCTGAAATTTTGCATGATTTGTTTAATCTCATCAGCACCTGATTTACCTTCTCTTACAATGTAAACCATTTTCTCTTTAGAGAAACCATATTCCATGTATATGTCTTGCAATACATCATACAACGATTTGTCTTGTTCTTTTGCCCATGCAGCAATTTCAGCAGCTGCAGTGATAGCTGCTACCGCATCTTTATCACGTACATAATCGCCAGGTAAGAAGCCATACGATTCTTCGCCACCGCAGATGTATTTTTTCTTTCCTTCTAAATCACGTATTACTTTTGCAATCCATTTAAAACCAGTGTAAACATCAAAGTATTCAACACCATTTTTCTCTGCAATTTCTTTTAGTAGTTCAGATGTAACAATGGTTTTAACGATGTATTCGTTACCCGTTAATTTATTGTTTTCTTTCCATTTTTTGATGATGTACCAAGTTAGCAAAGTGGCCGTTTGATTGCCATTCACTAGGATATATTCCCCTTTGTCGTTTTTAACAGCGATACCTAAGCGGTCACCATCAGGGTCAGATGCCATTACGATATCTGCATTTGTTTCACGAGCTTTGTTAAGGGCCATCTCTAAGGCTGCAGGTTCTTCTGGATTAGGAGATATAACTGTAGGGAATTCACCACTTACCACATCTTGTTCTGGTACATTAATCACATTGGTAAAACCACACGCTTTTAAAGCTGCAGGAACAATTTTTACGCCTGTTCCATGAATAGGAGAATAGACAATCTTAAGGTCTTTGTTTCTATCAATAACCCCTTGGTCAAGCACCAATGATTTTACTTGGTTGATGAATTTTGTATCCATTTCCTCACCTAATTCTTCAATTAATTGAGGGTTACCTTTGAATTTTATGGCGTCTACAGATTTTATGTTATTGACTTCGTCAATAACATTTGTGTCATGAGGAGAGGTAAGCTGTGCACCATCATTCCAATATGCCTTATACCCATTGTAAGCCTTTGGGTTGTGCGAAGCGGTAATAATTACTCCACTTTGGCAATCTAATTGGCGAATGGCATATGATATCTCAGGAGTAGGGCGCAAGTCTTCAAAGATATATGCTTTAATGCCGTTTGCCGAAAAGATATCTGCTACCACTTGAGCAAATAATTTACTGTTATTTCTACAGTCGTAACCAATAACAACTTTTATTAATGGCAAACTTGCAAATTCTTTCTTTAGATAATTAGCAAGCCCTTGTGTAGCAGCACCTACTGTGTAGATGTTAATTCTATTAGAACCAGGGCCCATGATGCCACGTAAGCCACCTGTTCCAAATTCTAAATCTTTATAAAATGAATCAATAAGTTCGGTTTTATCCTGTTTTTCCATCATTGTTTTGATGGCTTTTTGGGTTGCCTCATCGTAATTGCCATTTAACCAAATCTGGGCTTTTTGCTCAACGGCCTTCATAACATCCTGGTTTTGCATTGTATCTTTTTTTTATGGTTTACTTAAGTATGTGTATGCATTTCTCTAAACTGGTTAACCAGTGAGGAATCTGAATCTTATAATTTTTTTTAATCTTCGACTTGTTCAATAAACTGTATAAAGGACGAGGTGCTGGTGTGGGGTAATCTTTTGTTTCAATTGGGTTTACGTTACAGGTGATGCCAGCTATTTTGTGGATGGCTAAAGTAAAATCATACCAACTAGCTACGCCTTCATTACTATAATGATAGATACCTGGAGCAAACGGAATGGTATTATCTATATCAGTCTTAATCATGTGTATTATGGCACCTGCCAAATCAGCCGCATAGGTTGGAGTTCCTATTTGATCAAAGATAACCCCTAGTTGCTCGCGCTCAGTACCCAGTTTAATCATTGTTTTCACAAAGTTTGCACCATACGATGAGTATAGCCACGATGTGCGTAAAATTATCGATTGTGGGTTTTTGTTTAATAAGGCAATTTCACCTTCACGTTTGGTTTGCCCATAAACACTGGTTGGTTTGGTAGGCATATCTTCTGTATACGGTACATAACTCTTGCCATCAAACACATAGTCTGTTGATACGTGAATAACTTTGATGCCTTTTAGTCTTGCTATCTCACCAATATGATTTAGTGCATTAGCATTAACCTCATAGGCAAGGTCTTTATCTGACTCTGCCTTATCAACAGCTGTGTATGCTGCACAGTTAATGATGTATTCAAATTTTTTGCTGTCTACTAAATCAGAGATAGCCTTTTGATTTGTTATGTCTAAGGTATCGATGGTGGTGGTGGTGAAATTAAAATTGGGTAATGCAGGTGTTTGTTGCATTATTTCGTTACCCAACTGCCCATCAGCTCCAATTAATAGGATATGTCTCATTTTGTGAAGTGGAAATTTAGTTCAGCGTTCTTTAGCAATGATGCCATTTTGTCTTTATCAGATACAGTTGCCTTATCAGTAGGAATTATCCAATCAATACCTAATTCACTATCATCAAACAAGATGCTTCGTTCTGCAGATGGTGTGTATAGATTATCACATTTATACATAAAAGTGGCTGTTTCGCTTAATACCGAGAAGCCATGAGCAAATCCATGAGGAATGAAAAATTGTAATTTGTTTTCTTCCGATAATTCAATAGCGTAGTGCTGTCCAAAGGTTGGTGATCCTAAACGAACATCTACAGCCACATCAAGAACTCGCCCCTCTAAAACTTGCACTAATTTTGATTGTGCATGTGGTGCCATTTGATAATGTAGCCCTCTTATAACGCCATAACTTGAGCGAGAAAGATTGTCTTGAATGAAATCAACATCAATTCCAGCTTCGGTATAACGTTGTTTATTAAATGATTCATAGAAAAACCCTCTGGCATCACCAAATATTTTTGGTTTAATAATGATTAACCCCTCAATAGGTGTTTTTGTAACTTCCATAATTTTAGAAAATAGCTTGCAAAGATAGAAAAGATCTAAACTCCTATGAAATCAATGATGGTTAAAATACATTAATCCTGATTTGATAATCGAATCAGATATTGTCCATATTCATTTTTCTTCAGTGGTTCTGCTAATTGCAGTAGTTGTTCTTTGTTGATATAGCCTTTTTTATAAGCAATCTCTTCTAGGCACGCCACTTTTAAACCTTGTCTGTTTTCAATGGTTGCAATAAAATTAGAGGCTTGTAATAAACTATCGTGAGTACCAGTGTCTAACCAAGCCATGCCTCGTCCTAATTGCTTAAGTTTAAGTCTGCCCTCATTGAGATATAACTTGTTTAGATCAGTTATTTCTAATTCACCTCGTTTTGATGGTTTTAATGACTTGGCTTTTTCAACCACATCATTGCTGTAAAAATAAAGGCCTGTAACGGCATAATTTGATTTTGGTTGTAATGGTTTTTCTTCTAGAGAAACAACCTTGTTGTTAGAATCAAATTCAGCTACTCCATAACGTTCTGGATCATTTACATAGTATCCAAATACGACAGCACCGTCTTTTTCTTGATTAGCTTCTTTTAGAACACGACTAAATTCATAACCATAGAAGATATTGTCACCTAATACTAAAGCGACATCGTCCTCGCCAATAAATTCATCACCAATGATGAAAGCTTGTGCTAGGCCATCTGGCGAAGGTTGTTCTGCGTAATCTAGTTTTAAACCTAATTCAGAACCATCACCAAAAAGGTTTTTATACAATGGTAAATCATGAGGTGTACTTATAATCAGTATCTCACGAATATCAGATAACATCAAAACAGACAAAGGGTAGTATATCATTGGTTTATCATAAACCGGAATGATTTGTTTTGAAATGCTTTTTGTAGCTGGATAAAGTCGTGTTCCTGATCCACCTGCAAGTATAATTCCTTTTCTTTTTTTCATAGCTGTAGATGTTGTTATACGTTTAATAGCTTGTCAAAGTACACAATAGTTTTTGTCAAACCTTCTCTTAACTGAACCTGTGGAGACCAATTGTCTAATTCCTTCTTAGCTAGTGTGATATCGGGCTGGCGTTGCATAGGGTCGTCCTGGGGCAATGGGAGATAAACAATTTTTGATTTAGAGTTAGTTAATTCAATAACTAATTGAGCGAGCTCTAACATCGAAAATTCATTTGGATTACCTATGTTCACAGGCCCGTGAAAGTCAGCTCTCGAATTCATCATTCGCATCATGCCTTCCACTAAATCATCTACATATTGAAAACTTCGGGTTTGTTTGCCATCACCAAAAATAGTAATGTCTTGACCTTTTAATGCTTGTACGATGAAGTTTGATACCACACGTCCATCTTCTGGATTCATGTTGGGGCCATAGGTGTTGAAAATACGGATGATTTTTGTGTCAACAGCATTCTGTTCATGGTAGTTAACAAACAAACTCTCTGCACACCTTTTTCCTTCGTCATAACACGAGCGTATGCCAATAGGATTAACATGTCCCCAATAACTTTCTGGTTGAGGATGCACCAAAGGATCACCATACACTTCGCTAGTAGAAGCTTGTAGTATTTTTGCTTTGGTGCGTTTTGCTAAACCCAACATATTTATAGCGCCCATCACCGATGTTTTAATGGTTTTGATGCTATTGTATTGGTAATGAACAGGTGATGCTGGGCAGGCTAAATTGTATATTTCATCCACCTCTACAAAATACGGGTGGGTAACATCATGTCTGATCAGTTCGAAGTAGGGATTGTCTAACAGGTGTACAATATTAGATTTGGAGCCTGTAAAGTAATTATCTAAACAAATAACTTCATTACCTTCATTCAATAGGCGTTGACATAAATGTGAACCTATAAATCCGGCACCCCCTGTAACTAGTATTCTCTTTTTCATGTTTTATAATCAACGTTATTATTTGTTGAGCTAATTAAAGTACTTCTATTTAAGTTTAGCCTGCTTGCGACCTATACTATAATAAGTAAACCCATTTTCAAGCATCTCGTCTTGTTCGTAAATGTTTCGTCCATCAAAAATGACTTTATTAATAAGAAGCTTTTCTAACACTTTGAAGTTAGGAAGTCTAAACTCAGGCCATTCTGTCACCAATACAAGTGCATCGGCATCAATTAACACATCATATTGGTCTTTACCGTATTCTATCTTATTGCCAAATAAGCGTTCTGCCTCCTCCATGGCAATAGGGTCGTAGGCTTTGATTTTAGCCCCAGCCTCAATAAGACTATTGATGATGCTTATAGAAGGCGCTTCGCGCATATCATCTGTTTGTGGTTTAAATGCTAAGCCCCATATGGCAAATGTTTTACCTCTTAAATCGTGAAAGTGTGAAGTGATCTTTTTGGTTAATACCAGTTTCTGATCGTCATTTACATCTTCCACAGCCTCTAAGATTCGCAATTTGTAATTATGGAGTTGTGCTGTTTTGATAATGGCTTTCACATCTTTAGGAAAACAAGAACCTCCATAACCGCATCCAGCATATAAGAATTTGTGTCCTATGCGCGAGTCGGAACCAATGCCTTTGCGCACGCTCGTTACATCGGCACCAACTATTTCGCATAAGTTGGCAATGTCATTCATAAAACTAATCTTGGTAGCCAGCATAGCGTTGGCCGTGTATTTGGTCATTTCTGCCGATGGAATATCCATAAACAAAATAGGATGGCCGTTTAGTACAAATGGTTTGTAGAGGCGGCTCATTATTTTTTCTGCTTGTTCGGTTTCTACACCAATAACAATACGATCTGGTTTTAGAAAATCTTCTATAGCATTGCCTTCTTTTAAGAATTCAGGATTTGAAGCTACGTCAAAACTAAGGTTGATACCACGTTTTTCTATTTCGTCGCGCACGGCTGCTTTTACTTTTTGAGCTGTGCCAATGGGGACTGTACTTTTTGTGACAATAACTAGGTATTTAGTCATGTGACGACCAATCTCACGTGCCGCCTCTAATACATAAGATAAGTCTGCGCTACCATCTTCGTCAGGAGGAGTGCCAACCGCAATAAAAACAACTTCTGTTTGGTCTAAACTATCTTTAATAGATGTTGAAAAGTGTAAACGTTCTTTTTCAATATTAGCTAATACCATACGATCCAAACCAGGTTCGTAAATAGGGATAATTCCTTTTTTTAGGTCAGCTATTTTTTTCTCGTTGATGTCAATGCATGTTACGTTTACACCTGTATCCGAAAAGCATGTGCCACTAACTAATCCAACGTATCCCGTGCCTATGATAGATATCTTCATATGATTTATGACTTGGTTAACAGATTTTTAATGTGATTCTGAGGTATTGTTCTCAAAACAGTTTCCGTCAAAAGTAAAAATTATTCTTATGTATTCATATTTATTCATCTTTTCGTGGTGTCGCTAAAATGCTTATTGAGGTATATTCTTGAATGTTAAAGTTGTTTAAATTGTTTTTTTTGTTTTTTATTGAGTTAAATGAAATAAAAAGTTTGTACTTTTGCACCGAAATTTATATAATATAATGTCTAACTACTAGATTTTAAGCATTAAACAAATGGCAGAATTTAAAGAAAATGCTCTTGATGGGGCTTTAGAGTTAAAGAAAACAGAAGCTGCAAACGTAATTGTGGCACCTGCTGATTTCGATTGGGATGCGTTTGAAAACGATATCGTTGTTGGTTCAAACAAAACAAAAGTTGAATTAGAGAAATTGTATGATGATACTTTGTCTACTATTTCTGAAAAAGAAGTTATTGAAG
Source organism: Bacteroidales bacterium (assembly GCA_003251015.1). Taxonomy (GTDB): domain Bacteria; phylum Bacteroidota; class Bacteroidia; order Bacteroidales; family Marinilabiliaceae; genus SZUA-582. The sequence goes on along the minus strand of QKIO01000174.1, from coordinate 6,728 downwards.
GAAGTGTTATTACAATCAGTAAACGTGAAGTTGTTATTAACATTGGTTTCAAATCTGATGGTATCGTTAGCCGTAATGAGTTTCGATATAATCCAGAACTAAAAATTGGTGATACTGTAGAAGTATATGTTGAGAGTCAAGAAGACAAAAAAGGACAACTTGTTCTTTCTCACAAAAAAGCTAGAGCTCTCCGCTCATGGGATCGTGTAAACGAAGCGCTTGACAAAGACGAAGTAATTAAAGGATATATCAAATGTCGTACTAAAGGTGGTATGATCGTTGACGTATTTGGTATTGAAGCGTTCTTACCAGGTTCTCAAATCGATGTGAAGCCTATTCGTGATTACGATATGTACGTAGGTAAAACAATGGAGTTTAAGGTTGTAAAAATCAATCCTGAGTTTAAAAACGTGGTTGTTTCTCACAAAGCGCTTATCGAAGCTGAACTTGAGCAACAGAAAAAAGATATTATTGGTAAACTTGAAAAAGGTCAAGTACTTGAAGGAACTGTTAAAAACATCACTTCTTACGGTGTATTTATCGACCTTGGTGGCGTAGATGGTTTGATCCACATTACTGACCTTTCTTGGGGTCGCGTAAATCACCCAGAAGAAATAGTACAGTTAGACCAAAAAATGAACGTTGTTATTCTTGATTTTGATGATGAGAAGAAACGTATCGCTTTAGGTTTAAAACAATTATCTGCTCACCCATGGGATGCTCTTAACAATGAGATGAAAGTAGGTGATGTAGTTAAAGGAAAAGTGGTTGTTATGGCTGACTATGGTGCTTTTGTTGAAATCGCAGCTGGTGTAGAAGGTCTAATTCACGTTTCTGAAATGTCTTGGTCTCAACACTTAAGAAGTGCTCAAGATTTCCTTAAAGTAGGTGATGAAGTAGAAGCAGTTGTTTTAACATTGGACCGCGAAGAACGTAAGATGTCTCTTGGTATCAAGCAATTAAAAGCTGATCCATGGGAAAAAATCGCTGAGAAATATGCAGTTGGAAGTAAGCACAATGCTACTGTGCGTAACTTCACTAACTTTGGGGTATTTGTTGAAATAGAAGAAGGTATTGATGGTTTAATTCACATTTCTGACCTTTCTTGGACTAAGAAAATTAAGCATCCAGCTGAATTTACTGCTATCGGAGAAAACGTTGAAGTTGTTGTTTTAGAAATTGATAAAGATAACCGTCGTTTAAGTTTAGGTCACAAGCAATTAGAAGAAAATCCTTGGGATGTATTTGAGACTATCTTTATGGTAGATTCAATTCACGAAGGTACAATCATCGACATCTTCGACAAAGGCGCTGTTATTGCATTGCAATATGGTGTAGAAGGTTTTGCTACTCCTCGTCATTTAGTGAAAGAAGACGGTAGTCAAGCTAAAGGTGATGAGAAATTAGACTTTAAAGTAATTGAATTTAACAAAGCTGCTAAACGTATTATCTTATCTCATTCACGTGTGTTTGAGGATGATAAGAAAACAGAAGAAGTAGCTGTTAAAAAAGCTCAAGTAAAAGCGACTAAAAAAAGCGTGAAGCAGTTGACTGATACCATGGAAAAAACTACTTTAGGTGATATTTCTGGTTTAGCTGCTCTAAAAGATCAATTAGAAGCCAGTGAGAAAAACCCAACTGAGGGCGATAAAGAATAATTAAAATTATTACAATGGACTTCAAAATAGATAAGTTAGGTGAGTTTACAATGGTTCAAGTATTGAATGAAAAGTTGGATACAAATATTGCTCCCTCTTTAAAATCAGAACTAGTGCTCTTGGCTGGTAATGGCGAGAAGAATATCTTGCTTGACCTAGGTAAGTGTTCGTATTGCGATTCATCAGGATTAAGTTCTATTCTTGTTGCCAACCGTTTATGTAAGAATTCGGATGGAGTATTTGTTATAGCTGCACTGCAGCCTGCCGTAGAGCGATTAATTTCGGTTTCTCAGCTCGACTCGGTACTTAGCATTGCTCCAACTCTCGAAGATGGTGTAGAAATGATTAGAAAAGCTATTGAATTAAATTAGCCAATGTCTTTTTCTGTTACTATTCTAGGAAGTAATTCGGCCTTGCCTACTTCGGATAGATATCCAACCGCTCAGGTACTCCGTGTATCTGAGCGGTTTTTTTTGATTGATTGTGGCGAAGGCACACAGATGCAATTGCGTAAGTGTAAAATTGCTTTTGCTAAAATAAATCACATTTTTATATCACACCTTCATGGTGACCATTGTTTTGGCTTGATAGGTTTGATTTCTACCTTTGGTCTGTTAGGTCGTAAAAACGACTTAATGATTTTTTCACCTCCAGGCCTAGAAGCTTTGTTAAGGCCTCATCTCGATTTTTTTTGTGCTGATTTGCCTTATAACGTTCAGTTTGTGGCACTCAACACTTCTGCAAATGTAGTTGTGTATGAAGATAAAAAGGTGATTGTAGAATCCTTTCCGTTAGCTCATCGCATACCAACCTGTGGTTTTGTCTTTCGTGAGAAACAGAGCCAGCCTAACATTCGTAAGGAAGCTATTTTTAAATATGATTTATCCATTCGTGAGATAGCTGCAGTAAAAGAGCGTGTGCCTTTTATTGATGAGGATGGAAATGAGGTTCCTCAGTCAGAGATGCTTATAGAGCCTCCAATTCCACGTAGTTACGCTTTTTGTTCCGACACAAAATACAGTCGAAAAATATTACCCTTTATCCAAGGAGTAGACTTGTTATATCATGAAGCTACTTTTTTAGACGCTCTCAAAACATTGGCAAAGTCGACTGGTCATTCTACAGCCAAACAAGCTGCTACCATTGCTAAAGATGCGCAAGTAGGGAAGTTATTGATAGGTCACTTTTCAAGTCGATATCGTAACTTATCCGTTTTGCTTGATGAGGCAAAAACTGTTTTTACCAATTCTCATCTTGCCAGAGAACAAGATGTGTTTGAAATTCATCGATAAGGTTACTCATCAGTGACCATTAAAAAAGAATTTATCCTTATATTTGCAGCCAGTTTTATAAATTAGTTAAGGTAAACGTTGATGCAGGAAAAAATCATCATTTTAGATTTTGGTTCTCAATACACTCAGTTGATAGCCAGACGTATTAGAGAGATAAATGTGTATTGTGAAATACATCCGTTTAATAAATGTCCTCAAATCGATGCTTCGGTAAAAGGTGTAGTATTAAGTGGTAGCCCATCTAGTGTTAGGGATAAAAATGCACCAATGCCTGATTTATCTGGTATTATTGGCAAATTACCGCTTTTAGGTATTTGTTATGGTGCGCAGCTTTTGGCTCAAACCAATGGTGGCGAAGTTCAGCCATCGGCTACGCGTGAATACGGAAGAGCTAATCTTCAATTTGTTGATACGTCTTGTGATTTGTTACAACATGTAAACATGCATTCTCAAGTATGGATGTCGCATGGTGATACCATTGTTAACTTACCATCTAATTATAAAATTGTCGCTAGTACGCAAGATGTCAAAGTGGCTGCTTACAAAGTAGAAGGTCAGGTTACGTTTGGGTTACAATTTCACCCAGAAGTGTTTCATAGTACCGAAGGTAGTTTGATACTAAAGAATTTTGTGGGTGGTATATGTGGTTGCTCAATGGATTGGACGCCTGACTCATTTGTAGAAACCACTGTAGCATCATTAAAAAGTAAATTAGGTAACGATAAAGTGGTGCTTGGTTTATCAGGTGGCGTGGATAGCACGGTGGCTGGTGTTTTATTACACAAGGCTATTGGTGAAAACCTAACATGTATCTTTGTAGATAATGGTTTGTTGCGTAAGAATGAATATAACCAAGTGTTAGATTCATACAAACACATGGGATTAAATGTGATTGGTGTAGATGCCAAAGCTAAGTTTTTGAATGACTTAGCTGGACATTCTGACCCAGAAACAAAACGTAAGATTATAGGAAAAGCCTTTATTGACGTGTTTGATGTAGAGGCTCACAAAATACAAAATGTTAAATGGTTAGCTCAAGGTACCATCTATCCTGATGTGATCGAATCGGTTTCGGTAAATGGTGGACCATCTGCAACGATTAAGTCTCATCACAACGTTGGTGGATTGCCAGAGAAGATGAATCTTAAAATTGTAGAGCCTTTAAATCTTTTGTTTAAGGATGAAGTACGTCGTGTTGGTAAAGCAATGGGTATTGATGATGCCTTATTAGGTCGTCACCCTTTCCCTGGTCCTGGTCTTGCCATTCGTATCTTAGGTGATATCACTGCTGAAAAAGTTGCTTTGCTTCAAGAGGTGGATCATATTTTCATTCAAGGATTAAAGGATAGTAATTTATACGATCAAGTGTGGCAAGCTGGTGTGATGTTATTACCTGTTAACTCGGTTGGAGTTATGGGTGATGAGCGTACTTACGAAAAAGTTGTCGCACTAAGAGCTGTTGCCTCAACCGATGGCATGACTGCCGACTGGGTGCATTTGCCTTATGAATTCTTAGCCAAGGTGTCCAATGATATTATTAATAAAGTTAAAGGTGTAAATAGAGTGGTTTATGATATCAGCTCTAAACCACCTGCAACTATCGAATGGGAGTAAATAATTATAGCCGAGGGGAACTTTTCCTTTCGGCTTTTGTTTTATCTTTCTTTCCTAATTTCGTTTTTTAACTCTAACCTAAATGCCCAAACTAATATATGCCGTTATGAGATTTTATATTGTAATCGCTTTTTCTTTTTTTGTTGGTTCTTTTGTTTGTCATTCACAAATTCAAGATAAAAACATCCAAAAACTAGAATTAACCTACCAACTGATTAATTCGTTATATGTAGATACTGTAAATCAAGAAAAAATTGTAGAAGAAAGTATTGTGGCTATGCTTAAAAGCCTCGATCCTCATTCTGCTTATATTTCACCCAGTGAGGTCAAAGCAATGAACGAACCGTTGGATGGTAGTTTTGAAGGCATTGGCGTGCAGTTTAATATTTTTAACGACACGCTGATGGTGGTTAATCCAATTATGGGAGGGCCGTCTGAAAAGGTTGGTATTCTGGCTGGTGACCGAATCGTTGGTATTGATGGTAAAAACGTGGCGGGTATCGGTATTAAGAATAGTGATGTTTATAAATCGTTGAAAGGTGCAAAAGGCACTAAAGTAAAACTAGAAATACTTCGTAGACACTGTGATTCTCGTTTAAACTTTACGGTTGTAAGAGATAAAATTCCAATTTATAGTGTAGAGTCTGCCTATATGGCAACTTCAAAAACGGGTTATATCAAAGTAACACGCTTTGCAGCAACTACCTATAATGAATTTATGGAGGCCTTGAATCGCCTTAGTCAAAGTGGTTTTGAGTCGTTAATTCTTGATTTACGAGGTAATGGGGGTGGTTATCTTAAGGCAGCCATCGATATTACCGATGAGTTAATTGATGGACGCAAAATGTTGGTTTATACACAAGGATTAAATAGTCCGCGAAGTGAACATTTGGCTGATAAAAAAGGCAAATTTGAAAAAGGTAATCTGATTGTTCTTATTGATGAAGGTTCTGCCTCGGCTAGTGAAATTGTATCGGGTGCCGTGCAAGATTGGGATCGAGGTATTGTCATTGGTCGACGTAGTTTTGGTAAAGGTTTAGTTCAACGTCCATTTGATTTCCCTGATGGTTCGATGATTCGTTTGACTATTGCAAAATACTATACCCCATCGGGACGTTGCATACAAAAGCAATATGAGGATGGAGATTATGCAAATGAAATTCAAACACGCTATTTACATGGTGAAATGTCAAACAAAGACAGTGTTCATTTTGAAAATGGCGAAGCCTATAAAACGCGCTTGTTAGGAAGAACGGTATATGGTGGTGGTGGAATAATGCCTGATGTGTTTATTCCTGTTGATACCATCGTTTTTACTAATTATTATCGTGATTTATTAGCTACTGGAGCATTAAATAAAACTGTGTTGACTTATGTAGATGGCAATCGTAAGGCATTACAAGCTAAGTATCCTGATTTCAAATCTTTTTCATCGGGGTTTAGTGTTGATAATCAATTTTTCGATGAGCTTATAAAGGAAGGCGAGGCTGAAAAAGTGAAATTAAACGAAAAGCAACTTGAAATAAGCCGTCCTCTCATATCAGAGCAAATTAAAGCATTGGTGGCTCGCGATTTATTTACTGCGAGTGAGTATTATCAAGTGATAAACGAACTGTCCGATGCATACATTAAGGCCGTTCAAATTATAGAATCTAAAAAGGAGTATTCCTCGTATTTGAAATAAATGTTAGAATTCATTAAACTCTATGGTTGGGAAGTTCTAGGAACAGTTAGTTCTTTAGTCTATTTGTATTATTCTATACGAGAGAGTGCATGGCTTTGGCCATGGGGAATTATCGCTTCATTTGTTTCGATACAAGTGTTTTTTTCGGCGCGTTTGTATGCCGATATGAGTCTACAGTTCTACTACCTGGTTATTAGTATCTATGGATGGTGGTATTGGAGTGAGTCTAAATCGACGGATAAACAACATGTTGCCATCAAACAAGTGCACTCATTACTAGCACTTAAACTGATAGGTGTAACCGTTGTTGTTTATTTGGCTTTGTTGTTGCCTTTGTTGTATGTGCCTGCTTTACTAGATATTGCCAGTTCTGATATGCCATTTTTAGATGCATTCACTACGGCTGCATCCATTGTGGCTACTTGGATGTTAGCCCGAAAGTATATTGAACACTGGTTGATTTGGATTGTTGTTAATAGT